>JALZCA010000135.1 GCA_030863285.1 Actinomycetota bacterium
CCCGAGGACCGCGCGGGCGATCACCCTCGTGACCCCAGCGCGCGGCCGAAGACGCTCTGGAAGTGCTCTCCCAGTTCCTGGAAGGTGGCCGAGAGGGCGGATCGATCCACGGCCGCGACCACGTCCACGGGGCGATCGCCGACCGTCGCCCCGAAGATCGCCCGCATCCTGCGACGGACCCGGTTGCGCTCGACGGCGGTGCCCACCCGGGCCGGCACGCTCAGGCCGAGACGCGGGCCCGCACCTTCCGGCCGCTCGAGCACGACGAGCAGGATCCCGTCGCGGCGGGCGCGCCGCCCGGCCGCGTAGACGCGGCGGAAGTCGGCGTGGGTCCTCAGCGAGACCGGTGAGCGCAAGGGAGGCCTTCGGGTTATGCGGAAAGCCGCGTGCGGCCTTTGGCCCGCCGGTTCCTGAGGATCGCGCGCCCCGCGCGTGTCTTCATCCGCGCGCGGAAACCGTGCTTGCGCTTGCGCCGGCGCGTGTTCGGCTGGAACGTGCGCTTCGTCACTGAGCGTCCACCTTGGATCGGGGGCCCCGTCGGCTCGCTGCGACGGTGTGGTCGCGAAGATCGCCTAGGGGCATCGGGCGTGCTCGCGGAGTATAGCGAACGCCCGTCCGACCCCCCGAGCCGGGGTCGCGAGGAAAGTTTTCCACCACTGCCTGCGACGGGTTGACTCGCGGGTCCGACTGCCTAGGATTCGCATCTGGTCTCTCTCCCCCGGTCCTCCGGGGGTGCGGCACTTCCCCCTTGCAGGCGGCGTGCGTAGGGCGTCCACAGGTGTGGACAAAGCTGTTGACCACCGCTTGCTAGCCACCCGCCTCGGGCGGCCCGTGCGAGACCGCGCAGGTGCGGACGAGACGCTCGAGCAAGGGGGCAGAGGCTTGCGCACAACGTCTTTCGACGGTCCTTCCACCACCACCGAGCACCCGGTCGACGCGCCGCCCTCGGATGCGGAGTCGATATGGAGCGCTGCGGGCGCGGCCCTCCGCGATCACTTGGGTGAGGGCAGCTTCTCGCTGGCATTCGGTCGAACCCGTGCTTCTTCGTTGCAGGCGACCACCCTGCGCCTCGCGGTTCCCAACCCGTTCGTCAAGGAATGGATCGAGGGGCGGTATCTCGACATCCTGCGCGAGGCCGTCAGCGACGTCGCGGGGCGGCCCCTGGAGGTGGTCATCGCGATCGACGAGACGGCGGTGGGCGACGACGAGGAGCTCACGCGCGGGCTCGCGCACGACGGAACCGTGCTCGACGCGGTCCCGGCCGCGGCGGAAGACGGTCAGGCGGCGTTCCACCCGAAGTACACCTTCGACTCGTTCGTCATCGGGTCGTCCAACCGGTTCGCACATGCCGCCGCGCTGGCCGTCGCCGAGGCTCCCGCCGAGGCGTACAACCCGCTGTTCATCTACGGCGCTGCCGGGCTGGGCAAGACGCACCTGCTGCACGCGGTGGGCCACTACGTCCAGCAGTTCCACCCCCGGATGAGCGTGCGCTACGTCTCGACCGAGCAATTCATGAACGACTTCATCGCGGCTCTCCAGCACCGCACGATCCCTGCCTTCCACCAGCGGTACCGCCGCGCCGACGTGGTCCTGATCGACGACATCCAGTTCCTCGAGGGCAAGGAGCGCACGCAGGAGGAGTTCTTCCACACGTTCAACGCGCTCTATCCGAAGAGTCAGCTCGTCATCTCGTCGGACCGGGTCCCGAAGAAGATCGCGACCCTCGAAGAACGTCTCCGCACGCGTTTCGAGTGGGGCCTCATCACCGACATCCAACCCCCCGACCTCGAGACGCGTCTCGCTATCCTGCAGAAGAAGGCCGAAGCAAAGAGCCTGCCTGCACCGCCGGAGGTCTTGTCCTTTATCGCAAGTCGCATCCAGACCAATATCCGGGAGCTCGAGGGAGCCCTGATCCGGGTCGGTGCCTACGCATCGCTCACCCGCTCCGAGATGTCGCTCGACCTCGCGCAGAACGTTCTTCACTCCCTGTTGCCCAACGCGCACGAAACGAGGATCACCGCCGATCTCGTCATCGC
>JALZCA010000159.1 GCA_030863285.1 Actinomycetota bacterium
CTCAACACCTGCTCGAAATGCGACAGCGCCTCGCGGTAAGCACCGGCGCGGGCCGCCTCGGCCGCGGCCTGCAAGGCATAACGAACCACTCGCTCGGGATCGTCTGCCTCGCGCGCGTGGTGGACGACCTGGGCGAGGTCGGGATCCGGATGGGCAACGAGCCTCTGCAGCACGCGCCGGTTGTGATCCAGGCGCGCCGAAGGCGCGAGTGCTTGCTGGACCGCGCGCCGGGCGATCTCGTGCCTAAACCAGACCTGGTTGGTGTCGCTGACGAGCACACCGCGCTGCTCGGCTTCCTCGAGCACGGAACCGGGATCCTCGAGCAGAGCCTCGACGAGCCACCTATCGATCCGCACCGGGATCACCGAAAGGACCGCGAGCGCTTCGCGCGTCGCGGGCGCGAGGCTTCGAACGCGAGCTAGCACGGCGTCTCTGACCGTGGCGGGAACGATCGAATCGGGGGCAGCCAGTGCCTCGGCCACGAAAAACGCGTTGCCTTGGGTTGCATCGAAGACCTCTACTGCGTTCACCGACGAGCCGAGCGACATATCCCGTACCGCGTCCAGGCTCAGCGGCCGAAGATGAAGCCGGCGCGCCCCCTCGCCGGCGAAACCTCCGAGAACGCGAAGCAAAGGATGATCGTCCCGGAGCTCGTCGTGCCGGTAGGTCAGTATCACCATGCCCGGGACCGATCCGATCCTGCGCGAGAGGTAGCGGATGACGTCGAGCGTCGCGTCGTCCGCCCAGTGGACGTCTTCGATCACCATGATCGTCGTCGGAACCGCGAGCTCGTCCAGCACGGCCCCAAACACGGCGTCGCGGTCCGAACCCTGTGAGACCGCCGTTGCGAGCTTGCCCTTCGACGCGCGTCCCATGTCGCGGAACGGGCCGAGGGTGCGCGGCGTCAGGAGGTCGTCACAGGCGCCGAACAACACCCGGGCCTCCGAACCGGCGCTTGCCAGGAAGGCGCGGACGAGACTCGACTTACCGATGCCGGCTTCGCCGAAGACGAGTACCGCAGACCCCGCGCCCGCGATCGCGTCTTCGAGAGCCTCCTCCAGCGTCCGCATCTCGTACTCGCGCTCGAGTACGGCGTCCCTCATAATGCGATTCTGGCAGCGGAGCGAGCAAGCGTCGAGGGGGAAGGGTCGATCTCGGACTATGCCGAGCGGCGGCCCTCCGCCTGAGCGGCGGGGTCGATCAGACCGCGCCCGCGCGCCTGCTCGAACGCACCCACCAACAGCCCGGTGATGTGCCCGGGCTCACGCTGTTGCACGGCTTTACCGACGTTCAAGATGAACAAGCCGAGGAGCGCCCACCACAGCGCTGCCTTGTGGCGGAGGTCCTGCGGCATGTGCTTGCGGTGTAGGTAGAACTGGTTCGCGAGGTTCATCCTCTGAAGGTCGAAAGGCGACATACGCGAGGTCGTCGTCTTGAAGTGATCGACCCGCGCCTTCGGCGTCTGCAACAGGATGTAGCCGTCTTTGACGACGCGATAGGTGTAATCGATGTCCTCCTTGAACGCATATCCCGACAGCGCCTCGTCGAACCTCTCGCGCTCGACGATCTCCCGCCTAAAGGACATGAACCAACCGTTGAAGTACTCGAGGCGACGAACGCCTACCGAGTCGGCGACGCCCTCAACGAAGAACCCGCCGCGCATGCGGCCGCTCGCTTCGGGCCACCAGCCCCCTATCCCGAAGAGCTTTCTCCACAGCACCGAGAACCACGGCGGATTGGGCGGGCGCGTGGGGGTCGCCCTGATCCCGCCGAGCTCGGGCCCCCAGCGCGCGAACTCGTCGAGAATGACCTCGTGCACGTCGGGCTCCATCAAGACGTCGTCGTCGATGAAGAAGACCGGGTCGCCTTTGGTCGCGTCGATGCCCACGTTGCGCTGGACCGTTAGGCCACGCGGCGCGGGGTGTATGTAGTCGAGAGGCAGGCCGGCCTCTTCACATAGTCGCTCTATCTCGGCCCGCGTAGGGGTCTCGTCGCTCGAGTCGACGATGACGAACTCCTCGGGGAGGACGGTTTGCGCAACGAGGCTCCGAACCGTGGTCAGTAGATGATCCGGTCGATTGCGCGTTGCGATGATGAAGGCGGACGGCGCTCGTCTGCGCTCGTTCACGAGCGTTCTACTTACGGTCGCGCTTAACGGTCCTTCAAGAGCCCGCGCTGGCGGAGCTCCTCGAAGGCGGAGTCGAGCATGTTCTCCGGGCTCGTCTGCGACGCGACCCAGCCGACGAGGTCCTCGACGCCCTCGGCGAGTTGCAGTTGCGGTTCCCAGTCGAGCACCCGGCGCGCAAGCGAGATGTCGGGGTAACAGTGCCGGATGTCACCGTGACGGTACGTGCCCAGGATCTCGGCATCCGGACCGCCCAGGGACTTTTGGATCGTCCGTGCGACGTCCGCGATCGTCACGCGCGTCCCGCTTCCTATGTTCATTGCGACGTCACCGACGTCGTCGCGCGACAGCGCCTTCAAGGTCGCTGCGGCCACGTCACTCACGTGGACGAAGTCGCGCGATTGCTCGCCGTCTTCGAAAATGAGTGGGGGCTGGCCGTTCATGAGGCGACCGGCGAAGATCGCCGCCACGCCCGTGTACGGGTTGCTCAACGCTTGACGCGGTCCGTAGGCACTGAAGAGCCGCAAGGCAACGGTGGAGATGTCGTAGGCGCGGCCGACCGCGAGGCACATCTCCTCCTGGTCGCGCTTGTTGATCGAGTACACGAAACTGGGGTCGAGGACCTTCGTCTCGGGGGTCGGGACCGCGCGCAGCTCGCTGCCGCAGTTCGGGCACAACGGCTCCCACTTCTTCTGCTCCACGTCTTTGGGGTCGCGCCGCGTGCTCCCGCTGAAACCGCAGTTGTCTCACTCGTAGAGACCCTCGCCGTAGATCGACATCGACGAAGCGACGACGAGCTTCTTGACTTCGTGATCTCCGTTCGCGAGCCGCTGCAGGAGGTGCGCGGTGCCCATCACGTTGGAGCGCGTGTAGTACTCGACTTCGTACATGGATTGCGCGAGGCCCACCGCCGAGGCGTAGTGCACGACGTGGGTGACTCCATCGAGCGCTTGTCCCCACACGGCGTCGTCGGCCACGTCGCCGACGATGACCTCGACGCCGTCGAGGTAGTCGGGCACGGTTGCGTTTTCGCCGTGCGCCTGGGGATCGAGGTTGTCGACGACGACGACCTCGGTGTTGGAAGCACGCAGCGCATCGAC
>JALZCA010000140.1 GCA_030863285.1 Actinomycetota bacterium
GCGGCCGTGAGCGCGTCGAGCGCTCGCTCGCCGCTGTGGGTGCGCCCCAGGCGGTCCAGGACGCCCTTCGCCAGCGACTGGACGCCTATCGAGAACCGGTTGAACCCCCCGGCGAGCAACTGCTCGAACACGCTCTCGTCGACGGTCTCGGGATTGGCCTCGACGGTCACCTCGGCCCCCGATGCGGTGCCGAATCGTTCCTCGACGGCACGTAGGACGCGATTCAGGCTCTGCGGAGCGAGCAGCGTCGGCGTGCCGCCCCCGAAGAAGATCGACGTCGCGGGCCGGGCCGGCCCGGACCACCGCTCGATCTCGCGCGCGAGCGCGTCGACGTACGGTCCGTGAAGAGCCTCGAGTCCTTCGTAGGTGTTGAAGTCGCAGTAGTTGCAGCGATGACGACAGAACGGGATGTGGACGTAGACGCCGAAGCCGGGATCGGCCATCCACGCGCCGTCGCCTGTCCAGTCGGAGGTCGACCGTTCCCATTCCGAGTGATGCGGCGACGCGACCGGCGCGTTCGCGTCCTCAACCGTGCGCATGATCGTCATGGCTTCTTCGTGGTCGAGGAGTCGATCCTCAGAGCTTCGATGAACGCCGACTGCGGCACTTCGACCGAGCCGATCTGCTTCATCCGCTTCTTGCCCTCTTTCTGACGTTCCAGAAGCTTCCGCTTGCGCGTGACGTCGCCGCCGTAACACTTCGCGATGACGTCCTTTCGCTTGGCCCGCACGGTCTCCCGGGCGATGACGCGCGAACCGATCGCGGCTTGGATAGGGACGTCGAATAGCTGGCGCGGGATGAGGGCTCGGAGCCGCTCGGTCATCGTCTTGCCGTAGTCGTAGGCCTTGTCCCGATGAACGATCGTCGAGAACGCGTCGACCGGCTGCCCGTTGAGGAGCACGTCGACGCGCACGAGGCTCGACTCGTACAAACCCGCCGGCTCGTAGTCGAGTGACGCGTAGCCCTTCGTCTTGCTCTTCAGCTGATCGAAGAAGTCGAAGATGATCTCGCCCAGCGGCATGTGATAGCGGATCTCCACTCGCTCGGGTGAGAGATAGTGCATCTCCTTCAACTCCCCGCGCCGGTCCTGGCACAGCTGCATCACCGTCCCGGTGTACTCGGATGGAGTCACGACCATGACCGACACATACGGCTCGGATACCTCGTTGATCTTCGCTGGGTCGGGCATATCGGTGGGGTTGCGCACGACGCGCTTGGTCCCGTCGGTGAGCTCGATCTCGTATCCGACCGACGGCGCCGTCGCGATGAGCGAGAGATCGAACTCGCGCTCGAGCCGCTCGCGCACTATCTCCATGTGGAGTAGCCCGAGGAAGCCACAGCGAAAACCAAAGCCGAGGGCTCCCGACGATTCGGGCTCGTAGACGAGCGCCGCGTCGTTGAGCTTGAGCTTCTCGAGCGCGTCGCGCAGCAAAGGGAAATCGTCGCCTTCGATGGGATAGATGCCCGCGTAGACCATCGGCTTTGGTTCGCGATACCCGGGCAGCGGCTGCTCCGCCGGAGCCTCCCGGCTCGTTACCGTGTCGCCGACCTTGACGAGCCTGACCTCTTTGATCCCCGAGATGAGATAGCCGACCTCTCCGGTCTCGAGGACGTCGACCGGTTGAGGATCCGGTGACACGACCCCGATCTCGTCGGCATCGGCGTCCACTCCCGTGACCATGAACGAGATCGATTGACGAGCGCGCAGCGATCCATCCACGACCCGCACGGATGCGATGACGCCCCGATACGCGTCGTAGAAGGAGTCGAAGACGAGAGCGCGCAGCGGCGCTTGGGGATTCCCGTTGGGCGGCGGTATACGGTGGACGATCTCCTCCAGCAACGGCGGCACGCCCTCGCCGGTCTTCGCCGACATGCGCAAGACATCGTTCTCGTCGCAACCGATGAGCGCGGCAATCTCGGCGGCATAGCGATCGGTCTGAGCAGCGGGGAGATCGATCTTGTTCAGGATGGGGATGACCTCGAGCCCGGCGTCGATCGCGAGGTAGAGGTTGGTCAGAGTCTGTGCCTCGATGCCCTGGGCCGCATCGACCAGCAACAACACCCCGTCACAAGCGGCGAGCGAGCGCGATACCTCGTAGCCGAAGTCGACGTGGCCCGGCGTATCGATGAGGTTGAGCGTATATATCTCGCCGTCCGCCGCCTTGTACTCCATCCGCACGGCCGCCGCTTTGATCGTGATACCCCGCTCGCGCTCCAGGTCCATGCTGTCGAGGAACTGTTCGCGCATGTCGCGCTCGGACACCGTGCCGGTCAGCTGAAGGAGCCGGTCGGACAGGGTGCTCTTGCCGTGGTCGACGTGGCTGATGACGGCAAACGAGCGTTGGTGTTGCTGGTCCATACAATCGAGGGTAGCAGCGCGCTCTGGTATCTTTAGGCGGCAATCCCCTCTTTGGAAAAGCAGGTTTTGCGCGCATGGCGAACATCAAGAGTCAGATAAAGAGGAACCGCCAGAACGAGGCGCGGCGGCAGCGCAACAAGAGCGTTCGTTCCGCACTCAAGACGAAGATCAAGCGGTTCGAGCAGGCCGTGGCCGCGGGCGACGCGGACGCGGCGCGCGAGCAGTACGTCGAGACCGCCCGGGCTCTCGACAAGGCTGCGTCGAGCGGGATCATCCACAAGAACAAGGCCGCGAACAAGAAGTCGCGCCTTGCTCGCCGACTCGAGGCCTAAACGCGGCCTTCTGCCCGCGCCTGCCTTCTTTTCGCCGCAAACTCCCAACCGCGCCCTGAGTTCGGGCGTGGATTCGACCGGTGACCTCGCCCCTTGCCGCTAGGCGCGGCGCCCCTCGACGATCCTGATCACGGCGCGTTCTAGCGCCAGCTCAGGAGTCAAGTCACCACCCTTCATCTCGACATCGGTCTCGGACAGGATCTGCATCGCATCGGCGAGCTCCTCCTGTCGATAGGACCGTGCCTGCTGGTGCACACGTTTCGCGCGCCACTCGGGAAGACCGAGCGCGTCGGCCACGGCACGCGGGCCGTCATCGGCAAACGTGCGCGCGATCAACAACCGCCGTACGTGCGCCACGAGTGAACCGAACACCATGAGCGGCGCGTCCTCTTGGTCGAGGAGCCGGCGCAGCGTCGTCATCGCAATCGGGAGGCGTCTCTCGCCGACTGCGTCGGTGAATGCGAAGACGCGCTCGTCTGCCGCGCGCGGAAACGCTCGCCGGACCTCCGCGGCCCCGACGACCGCGTTCGACCCGAGGCCCGACCTGAGCTGGTCGAGAGCGCCGTCGAGATCGCGCAGCTCGCTGCCGACGGAGTCGATCAGTGCCCAGGCGCCTCGCTCGTCGAGCTTCAGCGCGCGTCCCCTCGCCCGCTCCCTGAGCCACCCCACCAGGCGCCTTCCCCTGGGGACCTCGAGGTTGATCACCGAGCCGTGCCTTTCCACCAGCTTCGTCAACGGCGTCCGGCCCGCGGCGACGAGCACGAGCACCGATGACGACGACGGGTTCTCGACGTAGCGCTCGAGCTCCTCGCGCGCTTCTTTCTTGAGCTCGTGCGCTCCGTTGACCACGACGAGCCGTGGCCCCCCGAGCAGCGTCGGCGTCCCGACCGCTTCGAGGATCTCGGGCGCCGTCGCGTCCGACTCGAGCGTGACCTCCGACAGCGGATCGGTTCCAGCTTGCGCGCGGATCTTCTCGAGCGCCTCGTCGGCCAAGAACGGCTCGCCCGTAAGGAGGTAGACGGGAGAGCTCATTGCGGCGCGAGCCTCATCTCGGGAGCGTCATCGCGGCCGCACGTCATCGGGGGAGCGAGGCTCGTCGGGCGGACGTCGTCGCGGACGGTCATTCCGGGGCCAGGCTCATCTCGTAGATCTCTTCGTCGCCCGAACGCAACGACACTGCGGCCGCGCCCTCGTCGGCGAGAGCCGACCACGCCCCGGACAGCCACTCCTCGGCAGCGGTGCGCGACGCGAAACCATCGGTCGCCCGCATCTCATTTCCCTGTTCGTCGAGAAGGACCCAGCGCCACGCGTCCACGCAGCGACCCTAATCGAGGTCTGCGACGCGGAGCCTCGTCGCGCTGCGCACCGCGACGGCCGCCACGGGAGCCGCGAGGACCCAACCGATCCAGGACGGGCACTCGACTGCGGCCCACGAAGGACGAGCGAGCCAGTCGGCCACCGCAACGATCCACGCCGCGAAAGGAGCGGCCGCGGCCGCCAGCCACGCCCCAACGAGCGAAGAAACGAGGCCGAAGGCGCCACCCATCAGGCCGAGGATGGTGGCGGGGGCGACCGCGGGGGCCGCGAGGAGGTTCGCGAGCGGGGCGACGAGCGAGACCTCGCCGAAGACGATCACCATGATCGGCGCCACCGCGAGTTGCGCCGCTACGGTGGTCGCGAGCGGATAGGCGACCAGAGCGGGAACCGCCCCGGTGAGGCGATCGGCCAATGGACGAGCCCACAGCACGATCCCGAGAGTGGCGGCCGCCGACAGCTGCAACCCGACCGCCGATACCAGCCCGGGCCGGAACGCGACGAGGACGATCAGCGCCACGCCGAGGGCCTGCACCGGCTCGGGGCGCCGACCGGCCAGGATCCCGGCCAGAGCGACGCCACCCATTGCAGCGGCCCGCAAGACGGAGGGCTCGGGGCCGACGACGAGCACGTAGAGGCACAGAACAACTCCACAGGCGACGGTGCGGGTCGCAGGGCTCCCCCGGCGGACCAGCAGTGCGGCTCCGGCGATGACGAGCGCGACGTTGCTGCCCGACACGGCCACGAGATGGGCGAGTCCCGTCCGGCGGAACTGGACTTCCATTACCTCGTCGATACCGCTCGTGTCGCCGATAGTCAGGC
>JALZCA010000200.1 GCA_030863285.1 Actinomycetota bacterium
GGGATGGGTTTCGCCGATGGTGTAGCAGTCGTTGCCGGAGCGCTCGCGGAAGACCGGGTCGCTCTCCACTGCGTGGTCGTCGCCGCCGGCAGAAGACGTCGCGCCCTGGCCCTCGAAGTCGAACTTCACTATGCGAGGCGCCAATCGTCGCCACGAGCGCGCCCGGTACTCCACACCCGGCTCGTCCACGGGCAGCTTCTCGGTTGCGTTCGCCGGGCAAATAGTCGTCGTTGCGGCAACGCGCAGCTTCGGACGGCGACCCTTGCCCAGGACGAAGTGGTTCAGGAACCAGTTCGTGCGCGTCTGGATCCCGTAGCGAACGAGATCCGGAGAGCGCGCGAACCTGATGTCACCTTGCTCGGTGCGGAAGTCGTCGATCGTGCAGACGTGGTGGTCGTCGCCGCATAGATCCCCCCACTCTTTCGCCTTGTTCTGGGCGAAGTGTTGATAGTCGCCGAGGTACATCTGGATCGGGTAGCTCTTGTTCAATGCCTTGAGCTTGTTGTAGAAGCGCACGCTCTCCATCGTCGGGAACAGAGGGTCGGTCCATGTCGCCGCTGCAAACGTCGGGACGCGCAGACCACGCCGAACGCGCTTCCAGAAATGCTGTTGGTAATACGCCGAGCGGTCGCACAGAAACGACTTCAGGGCCGCCTCGATGGTGGGATCGCCGTCGTAAGGCTCGCCGAGCTGCAGCCTCGCAACCGTCTCGTGAACGTAGTCGGGGAAAGTCGTGTGATCGCCCGTCACGAGGTTGCCCGTCGCATACAGCCCGGCGACGATGCTCTGCTTCATGACGCCCAGAGGTCGCGCGGAGCGGGCCTTCTTCGGATTCGACGGCGCGATCTCGCTCTTGAGCGTCCCCGGCCTGCGGTCGCGATAGTGGCCGCTCGGCACGAGTGACTCGACAAGATCGGTCCAGCCATAGCGCGGCACTGCGGCCGCCAAACGGACCGGGATCTTGTGCGCGGGGCTCCTCCAGGTCGGATCGGTCAACGCGAGCCACGAGAACCCGCCTCCATAAGAGCCTCCCACCGCGACCACCTTGCGAGGGTTGACGTCGAAGACCTCCTCTTGGCCCTCTGCCTTGCGCTGTGCGTCGTGGTCGACGAGCAAGCCGACGAGGTATTGGTAGTCGTTGATCTCGTAGCGACGCGAGTCGAGTTGCGTGGTGCCCGTCGAGCCCCGGTCCTGGTTGTTACGGAACCCGCGCGCGGTGTAGGTGACCACGACGTAGCCGCGCGAGGCGAACCACGCGTTCGAGTGGTGGTAGTGCTCGTTGGCCGCGTCGACCGTGCTCGCTTCCCAGTTCCTCTTGGATCCCCCGCAGCAACCGTGCATGAAAACGAGCACGGGATGGCCGCCGCGGGGAGTTGGCGCGCCGTCGCCCGGCAAAGTGACGTTCACGTCGAGCGTTATCCGGCGCCCGTCCTCCTCGGGGCGAAGGTCGTGGCGGATGTCCTTCTCGACCGCCTCCGCCTCGTTCGCAGGCTTGGGGAGTCCGCGGAAGTCGCCGCCCTTGTCGCGCGAGTGATAGGCGACCGGAACGGGGATCCCGTCGGCCCCCCCTCCCTGCGGCGGGATGCCGTCGTCGCAACGCCGGAACGGCAGTTCGATGTCCTGGTCGATCTCGCCGTCGGCCGCATCGTGGGTGGCGCAGTTCTCCTCCGCCACCAGGGCGTCGAGAGCGGTCAGCGAATCGGCGATGAGGGGATCCTCCCCCTGTCCGGCCGCCGCCCGATTGCCGGGAACGAGACCGAACGCGAGCGCGCCCAGCGCCAGTGCCACCGACGAGATGCGCAGCGTCCTCGACACGAAAGCTCCCCGAAAGTTTTGGCTCGACCCCCTCCAGAGGTTATCCGCGCGGCTGCCAAGTCCTGGTCTCGGAGTTTGGTTCAAGCCCTGGCGTAACGCGTCCATTCGTGCTCCGTTATCGGAAAAGGGCGAAGGGCGCCTGCGAAATCGAACGAGGAGGAGAACGGATGAGAGGACGTTTGGTCGTCACCGGCGTACTGGCGGGCGTGTTCTTGCTGCCGACTGCGTCTCTGGGAGATACGTTCAACGTCAGAGCGACCGAGGACGACACCTGGCGCCCGGCGACACGCGAGATACACAGGGGCGACAAGGTCGTGTGGCGCAACCCGACCGACGACCTCCACAACGTCACCGCCTACGGCTCGAACTGGGACAAGTCCTCGAACCTCGCGCCGGGCACGACGACGTCCAAGCGCTTCCGCCGGCGTGGGACCTACAAGTACGTCTGCACCATCCACGGGCAGGTCGAGGGCGGTCAGTGCGAGGGGATGTGCGGGCGTATCAGGGTTCTGCGCTAGGGCCCATCCCGGCCGCCTCCGCTTCAGGCGGGACTCCTAAAAAAGACGCCCGGAAATCCGGCCGCGGTTGCTCGGTCTGCCGCATACTCCATCTCCCACCGCAGGTGGGGACCGTTGCAGGCAAGCAAAGGAGCTTTACCGAGCATGGAAGCGGACACGCCGGGACGGGCCGAGAGCCATGTCCCCGGTTGAGCAGCCGCGGCTCCCGGAGTGGGAGCACGATCTCATCGACGAAGCGATCCGGGCCGCCGAACAGCGCCGCGAAGCGGAGAAGACGGCCGCCAAGAAAAGGGCCGTGCAGCTGGCCCGCGAGAAGGCGTATCACCGGCTCGCCGTGGCAATCGATCGGCCCGAGCGTCCCCACGACCCGCGCCAGCTGCGGCTCTTCCCGACCGACCCGACGCTGTTCGACGACGCCGGCTAGGTCTTCGTCCTAGCGGCGCACCAGGACACCGATGTCTTCTTTGCCGTAGAAGCCGATCTTGCGTGCGGCTCTCTGCGAGAGATCCCAGTTCGCGTCGGTGTAGGGCCCCCGGTCGATGACCTCGAGCAGGATCGTTGCTCCCTGGTAGAGGACGTGGACCTTGGTTCCGCATGGGAGCCGGCGGTGGGCGATGCCAATCGTGCGACGCGTGAACCTCTGGCCGCAGGCGGTGCGGTTGCCGAAGAAACCGGGCCCGTACCACGTTGCCAGCGACGGACGGTGCACTCGCACGATCTGACGTGAGCGTTTCCGAGCGTTGAGCTCGTCGCCTTCGAACGTTGCCCGCACGCGCCGGAATCCCGACTTCGACAGCCGGCTCCGGAGCGAGTAACGACCGTCCTCGACGATCGCCTTGCCCAACGGCTTCCATTCCCCCTCGACACGCTGTTCGAGCAAGACGGTCCGTCCTTCGACCACCGGACGCAGGAGACCGCGCAGGATCGTCGTACCGCGCTTCATGATGTCCTTCGGCTTCGCGGTAAACGTGAGACGAGGCCGCACCGCGACGCGGATCGACTCCGACGGGCTCTTCTCCACCCGAGCTCGGTAGAACGCCGTGTGCCTGACGTCTTCAAGCAGAAAAGAGAACGTCGCGGACTTGTCGAGCTGGTGCTTGTCGAGTCCCACCCACTTGGTGGTTCGAGGCGTGCGGCGCTCGAGGTGGACGACCTGACCCGGAGAAGCATTATAGACGAGGACGGCGATCTCGAACGACGCCCGGAAGTCGACGACGCCTGGGTAATCGTCGACGACGGGCTCGGGAGCCGTACCTGCTCCTGCAGCCCCGGTCGACGCGATCATCGCGACGACCAACAGGACAGAGGTCTTGCTCCTCACCCGTGAAACTCCTCCCCGGGCATCCGCCCAACTCGACGCACAAAAAAAGCCCGCCGGTGAGGCGGGTCCCGGAACAGGTTATCGCGCTTCTAGCTCACGTGGGCGGACGGCCTGTTGAACCAAGGGCCGTCCTGAAGCAGTCTAAGGACATGCGGCGGGTGATGATCTTTCTTTTGGTTACGTCTCTGCTCGTGGGGGCCTGCTCCCCCGACGCGCGTGATCGAACTGCGCGGCGACGTGAGCGCGACCCGCGTGTCGAACGCAAAGACGACGGCGGAAGCGAGACCAAGAGAAAGCGACGGCCGCGACCACAACCGAGTCTCGGAGACACGCCGCCGCAAGCCGGCGATGCATGGTGGGTCGAGAAGATCGACAAGCTCCTCGCCGGCAAGCCGTTCTCATTAGAGGTACGCCTCGCGGGCGAGACGCTGTATTCGCGCCGTGCCGAAAACGACCGCATCCCAGCGTCGGTGCAGAAACTGATGTTGTCGATGGCGCTGTTCGAGACCTTCGGCGCCAACAAAAGGTTCGCGACGCGCCTGGCGGCGCGCGAGCGCAACAAGGAGGTCATCGCGGGCGACCTCTGGGTGGTCGGCTCGGGCGATCCCACGGTCGCGGGCAATCCGCACTACCTGACTGCGATGCCACGCGGCGCGACCGACATCCAGAAACTCGTCATCGCGCTTCGACGAGAAGGAGTCCGCGTCATCGAAGGCAACGTGATGGCGGCAACCGGCCCGTTCGAGCGCGACTGGTACGCGCCCGGGTGGAAGCCGTACTTTCCTACTTCGGAGGTCGGCCTTCCATCGGCGCTGGCGTTCAACGGGAACGTAAACAAAGGCCAGTACACGAAGAACCCGGAAAGGCTCCTGGCCGAGAGCTTGCACAAGAGGTTGCGCCGTTCTGGCATCTCCATTGCGGGCGGCGCCGGCTCGGGCCCGGCCCCCAAGAGCCTACGCACGATCGCCGAGGTCCAATCCCCGAAGCTCGCGTCGCTGGCTCGCTTCATGAACCGGAAATCCTCGAACTTCTTCGCTGAGATCCTCGGCAAGCGTCTCGGCGCTCGCCGCTTCGGTCCCCCCGGAACGATCGCGAAGGGAGCGCGCGCGATCGCCTCGTTTGCGCGCGACGGCGGCGTGCGGATCGACTCGTTCGACTCCTCGGGGCTGTCCTACGAGAACCGGGTTTCCGCGGCCGAGCTTGCATCTCTACTCGAGCAGGTCGAGAACGAGCCGTGGGCCGGCGTATTGCGCCGCGGGCTGGCGGGAGGAGGCGAGGGCACGCTCGAAGACCGCCTTCACGACGTGCTGATCAGAGCGAAGACCGGGACGCTCGTCGACATCTCGGCTCTGGCAGGTTGGGTGTGGCTCAACAAGCAGAAGGCGTGGGCCGAGTTCGCCATCTTGTCGCGCGGGATCGACAAGTCCCGCGCAATTCAGATCGAAGACAAGGTCGTCCGGATCCTTCACATCTTCGCCCGCTAGCACGACCGAAATCCGGCGTCACAGACTGTTCGTCCGGTGCTCTACGCTATGCGGCACCTGGTTGAAAAGTGGAATTGGCGGGGGGCCACAGCGGGAATTCCCCACAAAACGGAGAATCCCCCACCTAATCGACAATTCCTCGGAGAAGGGGGACCGTTCCATGCGAAAGATCCTGGCTGCCGTTCTGGCGATCGGCGTCCTGGCGGGCATCCTGACCACGGCAGTCACGACGGTGGCGCCGCAACCCGCAAAGGCAACGCCGATCTCGACCAGCGAGGAGACCTACCTCGTCAACGGACGGGTCTTCCCCGATCCCCACGGGTGCGGCGTCGTGAATCCGGGCACGCCCGGGTTCGACGGTCCGATCTCCCCCTACAACAAGGGCCAGACGTGTGCGACCGACTTCGTCCAGTACGAGGAGATGGTGCGCGGGTTGCGCTTCGTCGAAGACATGTTCCCGACGTTCTCGAAGTTCTACACGCTCCACGAAGACTTCAACTGCAAGGGCCGGCCGGTAAGCAACAAACGAGACGGCTGCAACAAGTTCAAGTCGGCTGGACTACCGGTGACGCTCGACGAGCACGGCGACAGCTTCGTCCGAGAGAAGCGTCGCCTGTTCATGTTCCGGGTGACCGACGAGAAATCGAAGATCCCCCTCAAGAAGCGGAAGTGGTTCGTCTTCCCGCTCTCGATCCACGGGATCGAGCGCGCCGGCGTCGAGGGAGGCGTGCGCGCGGCCGAGGACCTCGCCACGTGGGCGGCCTGCGAAGCGGGTCAGAATCGGCGCCCAGACTTCGTCGATGACGCCAAATGTGAAGCAGAGGTCACCCACACCGAGAACAAGCCGTACCCGATCATGGAATCGACCCCTGAGGTGTCGCTGGGAGCCGGCGACGTCCTGAAGAGGGCGGTCGTGGTCTTCATGTTCCCGAACCCCGACGGGTGGCTCCGAGGCGACCGCATGCGCGACCGCCTTCCGAGCTCGAGCTTCTACCAGCGCTACAACGGCAACGGTGTCGACCTGAACCGCGACTGGCCGACCAAGGGTTGGACCTTCCGCCCCTATACGCCCGCATCCGAGCCCGAGGTCAAGGCGTTCGGAAAGGTGCTGCGTGGCATGGGGCCGCGCGACGCCAGCGGCGACCCGAAGTGGGACGGGGGTATCGACCTGCACGGTCAGCTCATTGACCGAGCGTTCTCGTTCACGCTGCTCGGCGCGGGCGAGTTCGACTACGGGAGGAACCAAAAGATCCTCCAGACCGTCAAGGGCGCGTGGCGAGATGCGGAGAATAGGCTCGACTGGTCGCCGCTGATCAAGCCGAACGAATGTGAGGAGGGAGAGGTCAGTCCCGAGTGTCCTCCCGGCGCCATCTACGGCGTGCAGTGGGGAACCGTGTGGGACACGATCGACTACACGATCACGGGTGGACTCGGTGACTGGATCGGCTCCCCCATAGGCCTGCAAGCAGACGTTCCGATCGACAACGAAATGTCGTTGTCGCACCTCGCCAACTGTGGGATCGGGACCTGCTTCGACCCGGACGTCGAGCAACTGCACGTAGACGGCAACAAGTCACTGATCTACGGCATGGTGAACTTCGGCCTCAAACAGGAGGCGAAGACGTTCAGGACTAAGGGGCGCGTCGCCTACGTCAAGAATCGCGGCTTCGTAAAAGAGAAGGCGAACCGTCTCGAGCCGAAGCCGAGGTGGACGAAGTTCCCTCCGCAGGAAGACATCAAGAACGTGATGCTCAACGAGAGCAACGACTACACGTACGAGTTCAGGGTCAAGTCGCCGAATGCGGGGATTTACAACGGCGGCATCCACGCGAGCCTCACCTGCGCCACGTCGCCTGTGAGTCCGGGATGTGAGCTCACGCAGGCGTACCTCGAGAAGAAGGCCGGGCCGAAGGACGAGAACCCGGGCGAGTGGCAGACGGTCAACTCGTACTTCCTGCAGGGGGCTGGATACTCGGCCACCGGCAAGGCGCTGCACGCGAACCTGCCCACGCCCGGCAGGTGGAGGGTCCGCCTTGGGCGCTCCGACTCGGCCGGTGCGTTCGACCTGGATGTCTTCTTCACCAGGGAGAAGGGTTGGAACGACCCCGGGCAGCTTGCGTTCAAGGCGACGAGCATGAGGTTCTGGAAGGACCTCGACAAGTTCGCCAAACCGGGTGTCGATCCGCTCACGATCAGCGAGATCAAGAACACGAATTCGTGGAAGCGACGCTACGACTCGATCGTCGTCACCAACCGGGTCTACAAGGACATCGCCGGCAAGCTGAAGAAGTGGGTCGCCAGCAAGAACGGCAACCTGGTTCTGACCGATAAGGCGGTCGGGATGCTCAACGCCATGAACATCGTCAACGGCGGCGTCGGGTCGATCAACACGTACGCGGGTTACATCAACTTCGAGACGGAGACCGAAGAGCCGACGTACGACGACCCCTCGGGCCTAGCGAAGAAGGTGAACCAGCCGGGCGCCGCCGAGGGTGGTCAGGAAGAGGACGACGCCCTCGAGGGCGAGGAGAACCACCGCCACCAGATCTACGAGCCGGTTCCGATCGGAATAGCGATCGAGGACGAGACTGGAAGCGACTGGTTCAACTCTCCCGTCTGGTTCGTCAACCGCAACAACCTCGCCCAAGCCAAGGGCACCCCGAACGAAGTTGGGACGACCGGCAACTTCGACAACGTGTCGCTCGGCGAGATCAAGTACCGGGGTGGAGTGATCCGCTGGACGGGCGCACTGCTCCCCGACCCGAGCAAGAAGTTCGACAACCCCTTCGGGGTCGAGGACTACGCGGTCACCTACTCCGGTTACCAGGTGATCAAGAACGCCCTCACCTACGAGAGGTAGAAAAGGGCTAAGAGGTAAACGAAAGGGCGGGCCCCCCGGGGCCCGCCCTTTTTTCTTCCTTGCTGCTAGCGGATGCGCTAGAGAACTTCCCGGCGCGTCTCGACCGGTCGCTCCTCGACCACCGTCTCGCGCCTGCGGCGAGGCGAGAAGCTGCTCCAGAACAGCAGGGAGAGGATCAGACCGATGGCGCCGATCACCATGAGGATGACGCCGATGGCGTCGATGTCGACGCCGGCGAGGTCAAAGTCGAGCGCCCAGTAGCAGATCGCACCGAGCGCGATCAAAAAGAGACTCGTACCAACACCCATGCGGGTACCTCCTCGGCGATCGCATCGCCGCTCGTTGATGCTTCTCTTGGTAGAGAGAGGTTTCCCCGGTGGCGCTGCGACCAAACGGGGCGACGGAGCGTGGCGGCGGCTAGGCCTCTGCCCCCGCAGTGTTGCCCGACGCGACCTTGTCCTCGAGCACCGCGCGCGCCGCGTTGCGCCCGGGCGCTCCGCATACCCCTCCTCCGGGGTGGGCCCCCGAGCCGCACAGATAGAACCCGGGCAGGGGCCAGCGGTGACGGTGCCACTTGGCCGCGGGCCGCTTGTCGAAAAGCCAGTCCGGCAGGATCTCGCCGTGAAAGATGTTGCCCCCAGTCAAACCGAAGCGGGCCTCGAGATCGGGGGGGCCGAGAACCAGCCGGTCCTCGATGAGGTCGCTCAGACCGGGCGCGTAGCGCTCGAGCGTCCCGACCACGAGGTCGGCGATCTCGTCTCGACGCTCGTCCCACGTCCCCTCGGCCAACTCGTAGGGCGCGTACTGGGCGAAGATCGAAAGCGTGTGCTTCCCGGGCGGTGCGAGGTCGGGCTCCGACGCGGTCTGGATCCACGCCTCGCAGAACATCCTTTCAGCCGGACGCCCCTCGGCCGCGGCGCGACAAGCGTCCTCGAGGTAGTCGATCGACGGCGCAACCGTGATCGTGCCGAGGTGCTCCGGCCCGGGCCCATTGGACGAGCCCATCCCCGTGAAGCGGGGAAGTCCCGAGAGCGCGCAGTTCACCTTGACGACGGTTCCATCCACCGGCAGCAGTTCGACGTCCTCGACGAACTCGGGAGGAAGACCGTCGCGATCGAGTAGCGCGAGCGAGCGCTTCGGGTCCGCGTTGGAGCAGACGACGGGGGCGTCCAGTTCCTCGCCGGATTCCAGGACCACGCCCGTGGCACGACGATGACCTTCGCTCTTGACCTTAGCTACGGGAGCCTCGAGACGGACCTCTCCTCCGGCCTCCTCCAAGACGCGCTTCAGCTCCTGGGTGATGGCTCCCATGCCGCCGCGCACGAAGCCCCACGCACCCGACCGACCCGCAACCTCGCCGAACGCGTGGTGCAGCGCCACGTACGCGCTCCCGGGGGTTCGGGGCCCGGCGGCCGAACCGATGATGCCCTGCGACGACATCATCCCCTGCATGATGTCGGTCTCGAAGTACTCCTCGCAGACCTCCGCTATCGAGCCGTCGACGGTCTTGTCGAACAAGCCCTCGACCTCGGAGAGGCGAAACGACCGGCGCGCTTGCTTGCGCGTTGCCGGATAGGTGAGAAGAGGCCGCAGGCGGCGCGAGGCTTCCTCGAACAGTTCCTCGAAGCGGGGGTACGCCTCCGCGTCTTTCTTCGAGACGCGCGCTATCTCCTCCGATGCCCGCCCGTGGTCGCTCCACAAGCACAGGCCACCGCCGTCTTCCAACGGCGCGAAGGCGACGGGGTCCTTCTTGCGGATGTCGAGCTTCAACCCGAGCTCTTCGATGACGGCCGGCAAGAGCAAGGACACCGAATACGAAGCCGTCGAGATGCGGAAGCCGGGGAAGAGCTCTTCGGTGACGCACGCTCCGCCGACGCGGTCGGTTCGTTCCACCACGACGACCTTCAGTCCGGCGCGCGCCAGGTAAGCCGCGCAAGTCAGGCCGTTGTGTCCCGCACCGATGACGACGGCGTCGTAGGACGACACCTCAGCCGGTCTCCTCTTCCTGGACGACCTCGTAGGCGAGGAGGCGGGACCCCGTGCCCGCCGGCGGCGCGTCGCTTTGCTGCGCGTGGCCTCTCGTGAATGCGGAGCTCCCGGCCCACTTCTCGAACGCTTCCTTCGTCGCCCAGCGCGTGTAGACAAAGTACTCGTCGCCGGCCGCGTCGCTTGCCGGGCGCAGGAACTCGAAACGCTCGAAGCCCTCGGCCTTCGAGACCTCCCCCGCGCGATTTGCGAACCGCTCCTCGATCGTCGCGCGGCGCTCGGGTGGGACGGTGATCGCATTGATGACTACGTAAGACAAGGCTCCAATCCTTCCCTCTTGCGCAACTGCCGCAGGAATGCGTTCCTGCGCGTCATAATCGTGGGCGTATGGGCGAATCCCCGCAGGCTACCGTTTAAGCAATGGCCCTGACCGCGTTCTGCACCACCTGCCAGCGGACCGTTTACATCGACGATCAGGAGACACCGGTGTGCCCGGTGTGCTCGTCACCCCTGCTCGAGACGACCGACCCGGAAGAAGCCGAGGACGAGCCCTCCAGCGCCTGATGCCGCCGCTCCAAGTCAGCCGGTCGGAGCGAAATACGAGGCATCGACGACCCGGTCCCCTTCCTCCAGCACCAACGTTGTGATCGACCCGGTCTGACACGGCGTCAGTCCGAGCCAGGGCGGCGTCCGTCGCCTCGTAAGCGTCAGGCGCGCAACGAGCACCGGCGTCTGATGTGAGACGAGCACGACCTCTCGCCCCGCTGCAGCCGCCATGGCTTCGTTGATGGCCTCGAGCATGCGCTCACGGATGCTCGTGAACGACTCGCCCCAAGAGGGCCTCATGGGGTTGCGGAAGTGCCACCACTGCTTGGGGGAGCGAAAGAAATGAAGAGCGTCACGCCCGAGCCCCTCCAGTGTGGTCTCGCTCTCGAGCAACCGGTCGTCGGTGATGATCTCGAGGCCGTGAGGTTCTGCGATCGCCTGGGCCGTCTCCTGGGCGCGCTCGAGGGGGCTCGACCAGACCGCCGCGAGATCGGCAGATGCAAGACGCTCCGCGCTCTGGCGCGCCTGTCTGAGTCCTCGCTCCGACAGGTTGTATCCGGGCAGCCGTCCGTAGATGACGCCCTTGGGGTTCTCGACCTCGCCGTGGCGCACTAGGTGGACGGTCGTCGGCATCGAGTTCTTATTACCAGAGCCTCACCCTCGAACGGCCGAGCGCGGGTCGCGTAATCTCGCGTCCATGCCCGATGTCCTCCTCTTCGGCGCCACCGGCTACACCGGCCGCCTGACGACACAGGCGCTTGCGCGCCGGGGCGTCGACTTCGCCATCGCCGGGCGCGACCGCTCGAAGCTCGAACGCCTGGCGAGCGAGAACGGCGACCCAGAGATCCGCGTTGCGTCGGTGGGCGACGTCGACTCCCTCGTAAACGCGCTGGACGGCGTCAAAGCGATGATCACCTGCGTCGGCCCCTTCCTCAAACTCGGAGACACCGCGGTGCAAGCCGCGCTCGAAGCCAAGTGTCACTACATCGATTCGACCGGCGAGGGCACCTTCATCGAGCGCCTCGTCCGCGGCCATGACGCCGATGCGCGCCAAGCGGGCATCGCGATGGCTCCCGCGCTCGGCTTCGACGAGGTCCCGGCCGACGTGACGACGACGCTGGCGACCGAAGGTCTGGACAACCCCGACGTCGTGCTTACCTACGCGCTGCCGTCGGCCCCCTCGCGCGGAACGGCCAAGTCGGTGGTCGACATCATCACCTCTGCCGGCCCGTGGCTGGTAGACGGGCGACGCGTGGACGTAACGCCGGGCCAGTACGCGCGCTGGTCTCCGATGCCGTCGCCGCTCGGTCCGCGCTACGCGATCTCGTTCCCGCTCGCGGAGGCCCAACTGGCTCCACTGCACCTCGACCTCAACAGCCTGCGCCTGTTCGTCACCGTCGGACGCGCTCAGGCCGCGGCCTTGAAGGCGATGCCGGTCACCAAGGCGATCCTGTCGCTTCCCGGAGCTCGTGCCGGTCTCGAGGCAGTGATCGAACGCACGATCTCGGGCCCCGGTGAGAAGGCACGCGGTGCCCGTTGGACAATCCTCGGCGAAGCACGGGCCGTCGATCGCAGGCGCAACGTCGTGTTATCCGGGCGGGACGTCTACGGTCTCACGGCGGAGATGCTTGCGGCCGCCGCAGTGCGCATGTCGGAGCCGGACTTCAACGAGGTGGGCGTGATTGCGCCGGTTCAGGCCGTGGGTATAGATCGGCTGCAAAAAGAGCTCATCGAACTGGGCGTCTCTATCGAGATCTACGAGTCGTAAGACCGACAGTCGAAAAAATCGCTCGGCAGGCAACCGACCAGAAGGAGAGACATTGGGAGCACAGCTCCAGTACGCGAAGGTGATCGACCGCGAGCTCTTCCTTACCAAGGGCGGCCGTATCCATCCCGGCCTCCCCAACGAGGTGCTTCTGCTCGACGAGCCCGGCAAGGCCGCGGTGTTCCTGGTGATGCGTGGCTGGACCGAGGATCACGGGGCGTTGACCGAGCAGTGGCGCATCGTCTCGCCGGGTGGGTCGACGCTTTACGAAAGCGCGCCGCGTGAGTTGCATCTCTCGACACCTCAACACGTAGAGAAGCTCGAGGACGAGATCGCCGACCTCGAGTTCCAGTTCGCGGCCGACGATTACCTGGTCGTGTTCACGATCGACGACATCGAGGTCGCCCGCGTTCAGTTCCCGGTGGTCTTCAACGACGACGGAGTCGAGTGAGGCGCTTTCACGCCATCGGGATCGGGCCCGGAGACAGGTCGGGGCGGCCTCTCGGCCACCCCATCACGACCCGTTAGAAAAGGGGCGGGAGTCTCCGACGCTCGGGCATCGCGTCGGATGGCTGCGGCGGCGAATGCGACTAGGACCCCCGCCCTTCGACTCAAGTTTCCTTGGGTCGCTGGAAGCCGTCCATAGCCCAAAAGGACTATCTTTCTCAGCCGGAAGGGACTAGTACAGGGTCTCGCCGATCACACGACTTTCGGGAGCGAGTTTGAGCCCAGCCGAACGACGCCTCGCGCGATGGCTTGCAACAACGGGGACGGTATATGCCCTCGGTGCGGTCGATTACACGCTCCGCCCCACGGCCGCCACAAGGGCGCTCAACCAGGCCGGCGGTTCGCCTCTGCCCGACGAGGAGCCGGGCCTCTACAACGC
Organism: Actinomycetota bacterium; assembly: GCA_030863285.1. The sequence goes on from JALZCA010000200.1 coordinate 13,182, forward strand.
GCTAGCGAGCGCTTATATGGCGACTATCGCTACCCTCGCTCTCGGTGCGGCGCGAGACCCGGCCGCAAACGGCAATCTCGTCCCGCCGTTGCTCGTCGCCAAGGCCGCTTCCTCCGCGGGCTTGCTGCTTCGCTATCTCAAGACCCGTCGACGCGGGTACGCGCTGAGCGCCGCCCTCGACGCCCTTCTGTTCGGAGTGACGGCCGGCCTGGCCGCCGCCGCGCAAGACGATTGATCGCGGGGGGGCGGTAACCCCCCCGACCTGTGCGGCGTCCAAAGCTGCGAATGGGCCGGATCCCCCGGCTCGCGCACAGGAGGTACGCAGGTGTACGAGTTCGCAATCGTTGTGCTTCTCGGCATCGGGTCGTTCAAGCTCGTCGACATGATCAGTGAGTACGTCGACATCTCGAAGGTTCACACGATCCTCACGATCATGCTCGGCATCGCCGTCGCGTGGGCGCTCGACTTCTCGCTCTTCGCCGCGTGGGGCATGGAGGTCCGCTCCGAGTTGCTGGGATACGTCGGCACGGGTCTCATGATCGCCGCCGCCGGCTACGCGACCCCGCAGGTGTTCGAGCACCTCGCAGAGGTCATCGGTCACCGCCGCGACAACAGGGTGCGCCCGGCCGCCTAAGAGCAGTGACCGAATACGAAGTTCGAGGGACGGCCTTCGGGCCGTCCCTCCTTCGCAC
>JALZCA010000201.1 GCA_030863285.1 Actinomycetota bacterium
GTCGACCTCAGCGGCGGCGTGATCGCTCTGCTAGAGAAGCTCGGTCTCGCCAAAAACGTCAAGCGCGTATCGGAGAAACAACTCGCCTCCAAGAGTGCCTGAGTACTCTTCTTCTCTCATGGAGGAACGACGGGTCCGCATGAGCGGACAGGAGCGGCGCGCGCAGTTGCTCGACGTCGGCCGTTCCGTATTCGCCGAGCTGGGCTACGAGGCAACGTCGATCGAGGAGATAGCCAAGCGCGCACGCATCACCAAGCCCGTCGTTTACGAGCACTTCGGCGGCAAAGAGGGGCTCTACGCGGTGGTCGTCGATCGCGAGGTCCGGCGGCTCGTAGAACTCATCACCTCGGCACTGCAGGCCGATCACCCGCGCATCCTCGCCGAGCAGGCTGCCTTGGCCTTTCTCACCTATATCGAAGAGGAGCCGGACGGCTTCAAGATCCTCGTGCGCGACTCGCCGATCGCGAGCAGCGGCGGGACGCTGGCGAGCGTGATCGGCGACATCGCCGCGGAGGTCGAGCACATCCTCGTCAGCGAGTTCAAGAAGAGAGGCTTCGATACGAAGGTCGCGCCGATCTACTCACGTGCGCTCGTGGGAATGGTCGCGCTGGTGGGTCAATGGTGGCTCGATGTGGGTAAACCCAAGCGCGAGGTGGTTGCATCTCACCTCGTGAACCTCGCTTGGAACGGCCTCAAAGACCTGCAGCCCCAACCGGAGAGGATCGAAAGGTGACCACGGATCGCCAGACGCGCGTCCTGCAGACAAAGAGGCGAACGTTGGAAGACTTGCTGCTGGACAGACTGCGCGATCGTCCGCGTCCCGGAACCGACTTCACCGCGAAGCTGTCTCTCGAGATCTCCGACGGTGACTCTTGGACCATAGGGGTCGAGCCCGATCGCCTGTCGTTATCGGCGGGTGTTCATCCCGACGCCGACACGACCGTGTTCGTCAACACCCAAACGATGATCTCGCTACTGACCGGCGAGAGGTCGGGCATCGAGGCGTTCCTGTCCGGCGACCTGCGCGTACGAGGCAACCTCGCGCTGTCGCTGCGGCTCTCGAGCCTGGTCGGAACCGAAGGCGAGAACCGCTTCGAGAAGGCGAGGGACGTCCGGGCCGGCGGGGTGAAGACCTTCTACCTCGAGGCCGGCGAAGGGCGCCCGATGATCCTGCTGCACGGCCTCGGGGCGACCAACGCATCGATGCTGCCTACCTTCTGGGAATTCGCGAGCGACCACCGGGTCATCGCACCCGACCTGCCCGGCTTCGGCGAGTCCGCCAAACCGATCCGCAGCTACGACGCGGCCTTCTACGCGCAGTGGCTTCAGGCGTTCATGGACGAACTCGAAATCGCCGACGCCGTTCTGGTGGGGAACTCGATGGGTGGGCGCGTCGCAATCGAAACGGCGCTGGCGGCCCCGGAGCGGGTCGATCGCGTTGCGCTGCTCGCGCCTTCACCCGCTTTCATCAAGAAGCGTGAGATGGTCGGCGTCGTCCGGATCCTGCGCCCGGAGCTCGCCTTCGTGCCGCTCCCCCTCCCCCGCTCGCAGGCTGTGAGGGCGCTGAAGGGGATGTTCTCGAAGCCGGGTCGTCTCGAGCAGGCGTGGTACGAGGCAGCCATCGACGAGTTCCTGCGCATCTTCCGGACGCGGCGAGGCCGGATCGCCTTCTTCTCGGCGGCCCGTCAGATCTACCTCGAGCCGCCCCACGGAGAAAGCGGGTTCTGGGAACGTCTCCCCTCTCTCGAACGACCGGCGCTATTCATCTAGGGAGACCGAGACCGGCTCGTCCCGCCGGGCTTCGCTCGTCATGTCGAGAAGGCGTTGCCGGCGGCGAAGTCGATCGTCTTCGAAGACTGCGGCCACGTGCCCCAATTCGAGCACCCGGACAAGACGCACGAAGTGCTGCGAGAGTTCTTCGACGCCGCGTATGTCGAAGAACAGGTCAACGCTTAGCGTCTTAGTCCAAGACGGAGACGATTATCGAGGCGAGGATCACGCCGACGAAGTGATAACCCGCCGTCAGAGCGAACCACATCCACGGCTCGGATTTATGCGTCTCGAACGTCGCAGTCGTCAGCATCACGCTGATCACGAAACCGAGCCCCACTATCAGACCTAGTTCGAGGCCGTCGCCGGCCCCGCTCGCGTTCATGGCCCGGGCGATCATCGCCAATGCGACCGAGGCGAGCAGTGACGAGATCAGCGGCATGAGGTAGATCGCAGGGCCGGGGCCCTCTCCCTCAGCCGGCTCCGCGATGCCGGCCGCCCTCATCCATCGCTTGCCGAACAGCATCGGGGAGTACCACAGCGCGCCCAAGACGAAGTAAGCCAGCGTCGCCGCCAAGACGCCCAGCCAGTTGATGTCGTTCAAGACGCCGAGCTCCACCATCTCCTCCCTTCGTGCGCCGCGTCGTTGAAGCTACTACCGCACCGCCTCCGGCGCCCGAGTACCTTGATGTCACGCCGAAGAGAAAGGTCGTGGTGGAGACACGCAAGTTGGGACGCAGCGGACCGGACATCCCCGTAATCGGCCTCGGCACCTGGCAGGTATTCGACGTTCCGGACGCCGAACTCGACGATGCGGTCGCGGTCGTCGACGCGCTGTTCGATGCCGGCGCGCAACTCGTCGATTCCTCGCCGATGTACGGGCGGGCCGAAAGGATCCTCGGGAAGGCGCTTGGACCAAAGCGTGACGCCGCGATCGTCGCGACGAAGATCTGGACGAGGTCGGTCGACGAAGGGCGCGAGCAATTCGCAGAGCAACTCGACTTCTACGGGGGCCGGGTGGATATCGAGCAGGTCCACAACCTCGTCGCGTGGCGCGAGCAGCTGTCGTGGATGGAGGCTGAAAAAGACTCCGGCCGGATTGGGTATTTAGGAGCGACGCACTACGCCGCCTCCGCGTTCGACGAGCTCGAGGTGGTCATGAACAGCGGCAGGATCGACTGCATCCAGGTCCCCTACAACCCTCACGAGCGCGAGGTAGAGCGGCGCATCCTCCCGCTGGCGGCCGACCTCGGTCTCGGCGTCATAGCCATGCGGCCTCTCGGTTCGGGCAGCCTCCTCGGACGCGAAGTGGACCTCGCCGGCCTCGGCGTCGAATCCTGGGCCGAGGCGCTGCTCAAGTGGTGCCTTTCGGATCCCCGCGTCACCGCCGCCATCCCCGCGACATCGAACGTCGACCACGCTCGCGCGAACGCCCGAGCGGGCTCGGGAGGGTGGTTCGAGGACGATCGCCGTGCACGGGTTCTCGCGCTCGCCAGCTAAGAAGGACGCTGGCCGCGGGATAGGTTTCACCTCGATGGGACGCGAGATCATCGACGCAACCGAAACGCTCGGCAAGACGCCCGGTTACTCGTACGCGGCGCGCTCGGTGGGTGGAGCGATTGTGTACACCGCGGGGGCCGTTCCGCTCGATCGCGAAGGAAAGCTAGTCGGCGCAGGCAACCTCGAAGAGCAGACCCGCGTGGTCATCGACAACCTCAACGCGGCCCTCGAAGCGGCAGGGGTGTCGTCCGCCGACGTCTTGAAGACGACGATCTACGTCGTCGGGCACGAGCGAGAGGACCTGAGTCGTGCGTGGAGGGTGTTCGCGGCCACGAACCTCGCAACCGCCCCGAGCACGCTGGTCGGCGTCGCGCTGCTGGGCTACGACGAGCAGCTCGTGGAGATCGAAGCCGTTGCCGCCGACTCTCGTCCGCCTCTCACGTAGCATGCGCGACTTCACAATTGGATCGACTGACCAACATCACGAGGAGGGCAAGTCTCAATGGCAGACGTAAAGCCAATCCCCGACGGGTACCCGCAGCTGACGGCGTACATCATCGTGGACGGCGCCAAGGAAGCGATCGAGTTCTACGAACGCGTATTCGGAGCGCGCGAGCGCATGCGGCTGCCCGCGCCGGAGGACAAAGTCGGGCACGCGGAACTCGTTATCGGCGACGGGTTGTTGATGCTTGCCGACGAATTCCCCGAGATGGGCGTCCACAGCCCCAAGACGATCGGAGGATCTCCAGTCATCATCAACCTCTACGTCGAAGACGTCGACGCCGTCTTCGCCACGGCGCTCGAGGAGGGCGCAAAGGAGATCCGTCCACTCGAGAACCAGTTCTACGGTGACCGGACCGCTACAGTCGTGGACCCTTTCGGTCACCGGTGGAGCATCGCGACCCACATCGAAGACGTGCCACCCGACGAGATGCAGCGACGGATGGAGGCCGCCGGGAGCTGACCTGCTCCCGGGTGCAGCAGGTCCTGCTTTAACCCCTGAGGGCCGCGATCAACGCTCGCACCGAGTTCTCGAGCCCGTAACGGCGCGCCTCCTCGCGCACCGCGTCCTCGTCGATGTCACGCGGACGGGTTAGGTCCACGTCCCCGATCGGCAGATCGCATGAGATGGCAACGACTCGCCGAGCGCGCGACAGGTAGTCGAGGTCTTGCTTGACCTTGCTCATCACGACGCTAGGACGCGGCCCCTGGGCCGCTTCGATGATGGCGTCGAGGGTCCGATACTTCGCCACCAGCGACGTCGCCAACTTGTCGCCGATCCCCCGCACGCCCGGCAGACCGTCCGACGGGTCACCTCTAAGAACGGCGAAGGCTCCGTAGGACCGACCGGGGATCCCGTACTTGGACTCGATGTAGCTCTCGTCGACGTCTTCGACCTTGGACACCCCGCGGATCGGATAGATCACGTAGCAGCGGGGATCCTCGACCAACTGGAAGAGGTCGCGGTCACCCGAAAAGATCGCGACGCGGCCCGGGGCGCGCTGCGCGAGCGTCCCGATGACGTCCTCCGCCTCGGCGTCGGGATGGCCGATGACCTTGACGCCGCAGGCTGCGAGCAACTCGTAGATCACGGGGACCTGGGGAGCGAGTTTCTTCTCGGCCGCCTCTTGCGGGCTGCCGGCCTCGGCCCGGTGCGCTTTGTATCCCTCGAGGAGCTCGACCCGCCATGTCGGCCTCCAGCTCTCGTCGGCCGCACAACAGATGTAGTCGGGGTTGCGGTCGCCTATGAGGCGAGCCAGCATCCGCAGAAAACCGTGTCCCGCGTTGATCGGCGTGCCGTTCGGCATCGTGATCGAGTCCGGCGTTGAGAACAACGCGCGATAGATCAGGCTCGGGGCGTCGACCAGAAGAGTCAGGCTGTCGTCCACGGAAGGAGGTTAGCCCGAGCGACTACCCCACCCACGGGGGTAGCGAGAGCGACAGCCTCGAGGCCCTAGTTGTCTTCGTAGAACTCCGAGGGTCGAGCCTTCAGCCAGATGACAAAGTCCAGGTCTTCATCGCGCCGTCGCGAGTGAACTCGACGGTTGCGTTACGTCCCCCGGTGGCGCAATAGTTGAACGTGCGTCCCACACGCTCGGCCGGTTGACCTATTGCTCGGAGCACGGCTTCGGGAGACATCCCCTTCTCGAGTGCGCGCAGTTGTGACGGGCGCAGGTCGGCCACATCCGGGCGGCACGAATCGGGTGCAATCCCAATCGCGCGCTCCCACATCTGCAGATACGCCTCCGGCCCCCGCGCCATGTCCTCGATGATCTCGTCGCCCCCCAGACGCCGTAGATCCTCGATCCAGTCCGGATAGAGGCCGTAGTGCGCGACGCCGTCGACGTTGACGTCGTAGGTGCGCGTGCCGCTCTGCTGCTGGTCGATCGTGACTCCGCCGAAACCCTGGAACGGATACTCGACCGGATTGGTCGCGTCGGCGCCGCGCGGCGCACCCTGCGAGCCGAACCCATTCGTGTCGGCGCCGTAACCAAAGCCGAAGAAGAAGCGATCGTCCTCCCACGAGCGGTGCTCGCGCCATGCCTCGACGAAGGTCGTCGAATTTCCGGCATACGGCGTCACGACCCCGCCGAGCTCATAAATGCGCGGGTAGATCGTCTCGTTCGACCAACCATGACTCGAGACGATGCCCGAGTAGCCCATCTCCTCCAGGAGGTCGAGGGCCTCGGTCTGAGCCTTGGCGCTCATGTGGTCGGGGTCGAAGATCATCCCGCGCTCGGCCATCTCGCGGATCATCTTCTCGCCGAGCTCGCTCAAGCCGAGGATGTTGCAGTGTGGGCC
>JALZCA010000215.1 GCA_030863285.1 Actinomycetota bacterium
CGGATGGCGGTGGCGAGGTCCCGCGTGAAGGTGGGTGAGCCGACCTGGTCGTCGACCACGCTCACGCGGCCTCGTTCCCGCCCCATCCGCAGCATGGTCCGCACGAAGTTGCGCCCGCGAGCGCCGCTCAACCACGACGTGCGAACGACGTAGTGCTCGGGCAGGGTCTGGCGGACGAGCTGCTCTCCGGCCTCCTTCGTCGCGCCGTAGGTGTTGAGGGGGTCGGGGCGGTCGAACTCCGTGTAGGGGCGTAGCTCGCCTTTCGCATCCCGCCTGCCCCGGCCGTTGAAGACGTAGTCCGTCGAGACATAGACGATGGGGGCGTCGACGAGTCGGCAGGCCCGGGCCACCCACCAGGCCCCCAGCGCGTTCACACGATGAGCTCGGTCGGGATCGCGTTCGCAGCCGTCGACGTCCGTCCATGCGCCGCAGTGAACGACGAGGTCGGGTTCGTGGTCGCGGACGGCAGCCACGACCTGGGCCTCGTTGTCCACCTCGAGGTCCTCGTGGGGGAGGCCGACCACGTCGTGCTCGGCGAACGCGTCCACGAGATCGAGGCCGAGCTGACCGCCTGATCCCGTTACGAGAACCTTCACGCTCCGGTCAGCTCCGCCGCTCGCCCGGGGGGTTCAGGAGCCCTTCCCGACGGCCCGCACCGCGCTCCTTCAGCGGACGCCACCACCACTCGTTCTCGCGATACCAGCGGATCGTGGCCTCGAGCGCCTCTTCGAAGGCATGCTCAGGCTTCCATCCCAGAGCCCGAACCTTCTGGGCGTCGACCGAGTACCGCAGGTCGTGCCCGGGGCGGTCGGGGACGTAGTCGATCATGTCCTCGCCGTACCCGAATTGCGCCAGGATCCGCTCGGTCAGCTCGCGATTGCTCATCTCGTTGCCGGCAGCGACGTTGTAGATCTCGCCGGGTATCCCCTCGGTCAGGACCAACCACTGAGCGCGGGCGTTGTCCACCACATAGGTCCAGTCGCGGACGTTGCGTCCATCGCCGTACAGAGGGACCTTCCTGCCGTCGATGAGATTTGTCACGAACAGCGGAATGACCTTCTCCGGATAGTGGTAGGGCCCGAAGTTGTTCGTCGTGCGCGTGATCGTTATGGGATAGCCGTAGGTCACGCGGTACGCGCGGGCGAGGAGGTCTGCCGCGGCCTTCGAGGCCGAGTAGGGGCTGTTGGGCTCGAGGGCGTCCCCCTCGACGAACCGGCCCGGCTCGTCGACCGAGCCGTACGCCTCGTCGGTCGAGATGTGCAGGAAGCGCGGGACGCCCATTCGCATGGCCACGTTGAAGAGCGTGTCCGCCCCTAGCACGTTCGTGACGAGGAACTCCCGACTGGCGGTGATCGAGCGGTCGACGTGGGATTCCGCGGCGAAGTTGAGGATCGCGTCGTGGCCGGGGAGAACCTGCTCGAGCAGGCGAGCGTCGTTGACGTCGCCACGCACGAAGCGGTAGGCGGGGTTGCCGGCGACGTCGCGAAGGTTGTCGAGGTTGCCGGCGTAGGTCAGCGCGTCGTAGTTCGTGACGCGGACGTCCGGCTGGGTGTCCAGAACCCAGCGGATGAAGTTGGAGCCGATGAAACCGGCTCCTCCGGTGACGAACAGGCGCACAGAACGCTCCCTTTGCGACGAGTCGAGGAAGGTTACGTCGCACGAACCCCATTTGGGGCGAAAACGCGCACATCCTGGCGGAGGTAGCGCGTGTGAGGTCTCGGGTGCGAGGCTGATTCTGACTCGCGCTCGGGCCGGAGTGGGCGCCTGGAAGGATGGAAGGACGACCCTGCTCGACCTCTCCGCCGTCGATTTCGACACGCTTGCGATGGCCCTCGAAGACCACTCCTACGACGGGTCGTGGTGGCTCGACCCGGAGGCGGGGGAGGTGTGGTACCGGACAACCGAGGGTCGAACCCGGTGAGCGGTGGCGGCCTCGACCGCAGCCCGGAGGAACTGGGAGCAGCGGAAGTCCTGGCCGGACACGGTTGCGTGTTCGCCGCCGATCTTCGCCGCACCGGCCAACTCCGCGATGACCTGCCCGACGACGAGGTTGCCGACATCGTTTGGAGCATGAACGCACCCGAATACTGGCTGCTGCTGGTAAACGAGCGCGGTTGGACCCCACAACGCTTCCGCGAATGGCGAAAGGCTCGCAGACGCTTGACCCGCCTGCTCCTCGCCCGCTAGGACCCTCGACGACGAGGGACGGAGTACGGCGACCTCGGCTCGGCGAGCTGCCCTACCCGCTCGGAGGCTTGGAGATCAGATCCCGACCTGGGAGTGGTCCCCGAGCATGAAGCGGTACGACTTCGGCTTGCGTTCTGAGCGGCGGATCTCAACCTCGCGGCCGAGCAGCGAATCGGTGATCCGATGGACGTCGCTGATGCGGCACTTCTCGAGGAGCACCGAGTGCTCGATCTCGGTGCGTTCCAGCACGCAGTCAGCCGCGACCGACGTGAAAGGGCCGACGTAGCTGTCGATGATGCGGGCCCCTTCTCCGATGATCGCGGGGCCGCGCACGAACGAGTTCTCGAGGCGAGCGCCGGGGGCGATCGCGACCCGTCCGATCACCTCTGATCGTTCGTCGATCTCTCCCTCCACGCGAGGCTCGATCGTCTCGAGCACGATCCGGTTGGCCTCGAGGAGCTCGAGCAGCTTGCCGGTGTCCTTCCACCATCCCTTGACGAGCGAGCTCTTCACCCGAAGCCCGTGGTCTATGAGCCATTGGATGGCATCGGTGATCTCGAGCTCCGCACGAGCCGACGGTCGGATCGAGCGCGCCGCGGTGTGTATGGCTGGGGTGAACAGGTAGACGCCGACGAGCGCGAGGTCGCTCGGGGGCACCTCGGGCTTCTCGACCAGGCGGACGACATGGTGG
>JALZCA010000247.1 GCA_030863285.1 Actinomycetota bacterium
CGTCTGACTTCCGCTTGATCGAGTCCTCGCTCGGAGCAATCGGCGGTCGTTCGAGGTTCGACGACGGAAAGTACGACAGGTACTTCCGGACTGCGTCGATACAAGCGCGGTCGTCGGGGACTTCGAGGTCGGCCACGCCGGAGATCTTGCAGTGGATCTTCGAGCCGCCCATGTCCTCCGCGCTGATGTCCTCGCCGACCGCCGCCTTGACCAGGTGCGGCCCCGCGAGGGCCATGTTCGAGTTGCCCTTCACCATCGGCACGAAGTCGGCGAGCCCGGGGATGTAAGCGGTCCCGGCGGCTCCGGGGCCCATCATTGCAGCGACCTGCGGAACGACCCCGGACATCACGACCTGCTCACGAAAGAGGTCACCGGTGCGCGCGAACATCGAGCCCGTCGCCTCTTGGATGCGCGCCCCCGCGGAGTCGATCAGCCACACGACGGGGATCCGCTCACGCAGCGCGAGCTCCCGCATGCGCGTCGCCTTGAGCTCGGTCACCATCCCCATCGACCCCGCCATGACCGTGAAGTCATACGCGATCACCGCGACCTTGCGACCGTCGACCTCGCCGATGCCGGTCACGACGCCGTCGCCGGGAGTGAACTTGCCCTGCATGGCCGGTGACTGAGATTGATGGTGCGCCAGCAGGCCGGTCTCCAAGAAGGTCTCGGGATCGAAGAGCAGCTCGAGGCGCTCGCGCACGGTCAGCTTGTTCTGGTCGTGCTGGCGCTGGATCCGCTCCGGCCCCCCCATGCCCCGGAACTTGGCCTTCTTCTCGTTCAGCTCCGCGGTGGCCGCGCGCATATCCGGTCCCTCGTACGTGTAAGTGATCGCGGCGCGCTCGGAGGCGGAAGCGTCCTGGCCGGTGGACTCGGCCGCGGGACCGGGCCGAGTGGCGGAATCGCCCGCGGGCGACCGGGAGCCGTCGTCGGGGACGGGAGCTGTCATATGCACCTCGCTTGGGCCCTTCGCCGGGGCAACGGCCCCGAAGCCTTCCCGGGCCTCGTCGCAACCAGGCTAGCCGGGCCGAGCGAGATATTCCTTGACAACGTCGGGCCGCGCTACTACAACGGTAGTAGGAACGGCCGAGGGGTCAAGGGTGTCCGCCTCGACGTGGGGGCCGCGGGAACCCGCGGCGCGGGAGTCGACGTCTGATACGTCGACAAAGGAGGTGGACCATGTTCCACAGGATGCGCAGCACACCCGTCCGATTGCGTTTGTTGATCGGGCTCGCGGCGCTGGCGCTCATCGGAGGAGCGGCTTGCGCCGGCGACGATGGCGGCGCCGAAGGAGCGGCGATCGGGGGCCCCGACGAGGTTGCGCGTGGAGCCGCCGGCGCAGACGAACTGGCCGAGCCGGCCCCTGGGCCCCAAGCCGACACGATGGCTTACGGCGGGACCGCGCTGCCGTCGGTCGGCGCCGAGATCGTCAAGACCGCGGACGTCCGGCTCGAGGTCCCCCACGGTGACTTCACTTCGGCCGTCCAGGATGTGGAGAGCGCCGCAGCGACCTACGGCGGGTTCGTCTTGTCCACCTCGCTCGACGATGCGTCGGCCAAGCGCGGCGAGATCGTCTTGCGCGTTCCGTCGCAAGACTTCGAGCAGGCTCTGCGCGACATCAAGGACGCGGGCAAATTGCTCGGCCAGAACATCTCGGGGCAGGACGTGACCCAGGAATTCATCGACCTCGAAGCGCGCATCAACAACCTGCAGGCACAAGAGGCCGTCTTCCTCGACCTCATGGATCGGGCGACGACGATCTCTCAGACCGTGAGGATCCAGAACCACCTCAGCAACCTGCAGCTCGACATCGAACAACTGCAGGGACGGCTCAACTTCCTCGAAGACCGCACCGCGCTCGGAACGATCTCGGTCTCGCTGGTCGAGGAAGGTGCGCCCGCACCGGGTGGAGACAGCGCGTTCGAAGTGGCGTGGGAGCGAGCGGTCGATGTGCTCGAGGGCATGGGGGCCGCGGCGGTCTTCCTGCTAGTGGTCCTGTTCCCGCTCGTGCTCGTCGGGTTGCTCGTCGTCATCATCATCCGGCAATTGAGACCCCGACCCACGACTTAGAAGAGTTAGACGACTACCGACCCTTCCATTCGGGTGCGCGCTTCTGAAGGAACGCGGTCACGCCCTCGACGGTGTCCTCCGATTCGAGACACACAGTGAGCATCCCGGCGAGGTAGTCGAGGCCGCCGCGAAACGACATGTCCTCGGCCCGATAGAACGAACGCTTGCCGAGAGCGACTATCAGCGGGCTCTTGCTCAGCAATTCGCCAACGAGCTCGTCGGTGGCGCTATCGAGGTGGGCGCGCGTCACGACGCGGTTGACAAAGCCCATCTGTTGCGCGTCTTGCGCAGTTATGCGCTTACCAGTCAGCATCAACTCGAGCGCGACCTTGCGCGGGATGTCGCGCTGGATGACCGCGGTGATCATGAACGGCCACAGCCCGATATTCACCTCAGGCGTTCCCATTTGGACGTCGTCCGCGGCGACAACCAGATCGCACCCGAGCATGAGCCCGAACCCGCCGGCCAAAGCGTGCCCGTTGACGCGCGCCACGATCGGGAGCCGCGACGTCCGCATCGCCACCAAGAGATCGCCGACCTCGGAGCGCTGCCAGTGCTGCTCGACCTTGGATTCGGCGGTCATGCCCCCGAGATCCCCGCCGGCGCAGAATGCTCGATCTCCCGCTCCGGTCAGTACCAACGCGCGCACCTCGCGTTCGTCTTCGTAGCGAGCAAGCGCCTCGGCGACGTCGCGCACGACCTCGGGACTCAAAGCGTTGCGTCGCTCGGGACGGTTGATCGTTATGCGACCAACCGAATCGACGACTTCGGTAAGAACGGGAGGTGCGTCGCTCAATCCTGAGCGGACCTGAGGATGTCCAGCACGGCGCGCGCCTCGTCGTCTTCGACTTGTTGGGGTTCGCCTCCGGGACGCTGCGGGCCGAGGGCGCGACGGAGGTTCTCCTCGGCGCGCTTGAGCGCCTCCTCTGCTGCGTGCAGCTTGACGCGTACCTGCGTCTCGCGCTCTTTGGCTTCCTCGAGCGCGTTCTCGAGCTCCTTCGCCTGTGCGCGCAGCTGGTCGTTCTCGGCGGCGAACGCCTCGACCTGGGCGGTGCGCAATCCGTCGTCTCGTCCCAGCTCGAGGAGGCGGTCGATGACCGCCTTGCCGAGATCGTCGTAGCTGAGTCGGACGTTACGTCGCGCGGCACGACTGGGGAGCATCGCCTCGGCGTCCTCCAGCAAGATCTTGTCCGTCGAGTGAATGGCGATGATTGTGTTGCGGCCGCGACGTCCGCGCTGTTGGACCTCGATGCGGCCGGTGTCCTCCAGGAGCTTTACGGCCTCGGCTGACCGAACCGAATTGAGTCCGGCGTCGGCAGCGACTTGCCTTAGCTTTCCTTCAAAGGTGCCGTCCACTGAAGCTTCGTCGAGGCGCGCCAGTAAACGATTAGCGAGGTCATGAAGATTCGTGCGGGCCATCCCACCGCTTTCCCTAAGGGCTTCGCCCAGAAGCCCACAACGAGTAGACGAAGCAATCCTATAGCGGGAGCCGAAAGGGTCAACCCCAACCCAATGACGCGGCTGGTTGTCGGGCTACTGCTCTTGGATCAGGTTCTTTATGCGAGCCCTGACACGATCGGGACAGGGATCGGCACCCTTAAGCCGCGCCACCAGCGCGCTCACTTCGCCTTCGAGCCCGTATCGCTCGAGACAGGGTCGGCAAGCCTCGAGGTGGGTGCTGATTTCGACCCTCTCGGCTTCGCTTAGGACCTCGTTGTCGAGGAAGAGATACGCCCTCTTGAGCGTCTCCCGACAATCGGGTTTCATGCGTGCGACATGCCTTGTTCTGTCCCCGGTCTCTTGGCGCTAGGTCGGCTTCTTGGAACCGTTCGAGCCGTCCTTCACGATCCCTTTTTCGCGTGCTAGGTCCCATAACCGCTTCTGGAGGGCTTTTCTTCCCCGGTGCAGCCGCGACATTACGGTGCCCATCGGGACGTCCATGATCTCGGCCATCTCCGCGTAGGAGAAGTCCTCGACGTCCGACAGCATGACGGCGAGTCGGAACTGCTCGGGCAGCTCCTCTATCGCCTGGAGGATGTCGGAATCGACGAGCGAGTCGAGCACGATGCTCTCGGGCGTCTCCTGGAACTGCGGGTCGTGACTCTTGAGCTCCTGGTAGAGGTCGAACTCCTCGAGCTCGTCGGCGGAGACCTTCTGAGGCTCCCTCTGCTTCTTGCGGTAGATGTTGATGTAGGCGTTGGTCAGGATGCGAAAGAGCCACGCCTTGAGGTTCGTGCCCGGCTCGAAGCTGTCGAAGGAGCGATAGGCCCTGAGCATCGTCTCCTGCACGAGGTCCTCTGCGTCGGCGGGGTTGCGGGTCATGCGCAGGGCGGCCCCGTAAAGGGAGTCGAGCAGGGGCAGCGCGTCCGCCTGGAAGCGCTCGATGTCCTCGGGGCTCAGCTTGACCGCGCCGTCAGCCACCGGTCTTGCTCCCTCCGGTGCGATCCAACATTGCCGAATCGAAAGAGAACATGAGCTCGGACTTGGCCCGGTGCTCGGCGTGGGCTATGGCGATCAAGCGGGCCATGAGGTCTCGGAAGGAGACGCCCGAGGGCTCCCACAGATAGAACGAGAACGACCCCGGCACCGTGTTTATCTCCATGACCCAGGCCTCCCCGCTCTCCTCGTCGGCAAACGCGTCGATGCGCGCCACCCCCGAAGCCCCCACGGCGCGGAAGGCGCGCACGGCGTTGTCCTGGATCTGCTTGGTCAGCGACTCGGATATGGGGGCCGGGATCCTGCGGTCGAGGCTCGCCATCCCGGCGGGCTCTTGGTCGGATCCTTTGCTTGCGCCTCCCCCTTTGGACGAACGCAGGTATTTGTCCTCGAAGGTGAGGAATTCCTGCCACGCGACCGGCTGCTCGCAAACCGAGGGCTCGGGCTCGTGCTCGGCCCCCCCGACGACCGAGCAGTTGATCTCGATGCAGCCCTCCATCGAGCGCTCGACCAAGAGGCGATGGTCGTAACGGCGGGCAACCTCGAGCGCCTCGACCAGGGCGTCTCGGTCGCGCGCTTTGCCGATCCCGACGCTCGACCCCAGCCTCGTCGGCTTCACGAACGCGGGGTATCCGATGCGCGCCTCGATCTCGTCGAGCAGCGCGTCCGGATCGACGTCGAGGCGGGCGGTTTCGACGAGGACGTCCGGCACGGTTGCGAGGCCGGCGGCCTGGAAGACCGCCTTCATCGCGACCTTGTCCATACCGACCGCGGAGGCAACGACTCCCGAGCCAACATAGGGGATGTCGGCCAGCTCGAGAAGACCCTGCAGCGTCCCGTCCTCGCCGTAGGTGCCGTGGATCGCGGGCACGACGACGTCGAGCCCGATCCGCCGCGGCCCCCTCAGACGCCCGCCGCCGACCATCAGGCCGACTCCCGGGCTGGGCGACAGCGTGGCCTCTTCGCCGACTTCGTCCCACCGCCGCTTCTTGTAGACGTCGAGGTCGTTCAAACCGGGCGAGCTCAGCCAGCGCCCTTCGCGGGTGACGTATATCGGGACGACGTCATGGTCCTCGGACAGGACCGCCATGACCTGGTGCGCGGTCACGATCGAGACGTCGTGCTCGACCGAGCGCCCTCCGAAAACCACGCCGACCGTCGATTTGCTCATTGCGAGCGAGTCTACGGGGAGGTCACGTCAAATCGACGTCGTGCTGCTGCGAACAGTAGGGCGGCGCGTCGCGTGCGCCGCGTCTGACCAGGGGGCGCAGCGGCGTGCCGACTGGGGCACCGGCGAGCCGGACTGACGAGCGGGGGGATGAAGGATCGGGGTGGGCTTGCAAAATGTCAGACGTTGTCTGACAAATTGCCAGGGGGCTTGAGAGAAGGCGGAGTCGGCAAAGACTCCGAGAGGCTCCGAACGGGCAGGATCGCTCCCCCGCGCCGATCCCTCCACGCCGCGGCGGGATCGCGAAGCGGCCAGGGCTATCCCTCGTACTGGTCGGGCAGGTCGTTCTCGAACAGCACGACGTCGCCGGGCTTGAGGATCTTCTGCAACCTGGCCTGGGCCTCCTCGAGGGAATCCACGGTTATCACCTGTCCCCCGCCGTCGGCCGAGGCGCCGGCCACGATCGCATCGCGGTTGGTCTTCGCCACGACCACGAGCGTGTCTGCGACCTGAGCGGCCTGGCGGCCGAAGCGCTCGTTGGCCTCGGCTTGAAGGGGGCCGAGCTCGATGATGCCGGGGGTGACGACGATCTTGCGCTCGCCGGGCATCGCGTCGAGGACCTCGAGTGCGGCGGCGGCGCCCTCGGGATTGGAGTTGTAAGCGTCGTCGATGACGGTCACTCCGGAAGTCCCGCCGATGATCTGAAGGCGGTGCTCGACCGGACGAAGCGCCGCGATCGGGCCGCGCAACTCCGGCAACCGCCGCCCGCACGTCGTGGCGACGGCGACCGCCGCCAGTACGTGCCCGAGAGCATGCCGACCGAGCAACTTCATCGCCACCGGCAGCTCCTCGCCTCCCGCGACGAGGGTGAACTTCGTACCCGTTGGAGTCGTCTCGACGTCTCGGGCAGTAACGTCCGGACGCCCATCGCCTTCGATCCCGTACCTCACGACCGGGACATGCGTCGTCGAATCGGCAAGACGCCGCACGCGCTCGTCGTCAACGTTCATGACCGCGGTTCCGTCGGGCGGGAGGTCACGCACGATCTCGTACTTGCCGCGCTCGATCGCCTCCATCGAGCCGAATCGTTCGAGATGCGCGGGGCCGATCGCAGTCAGGACGCCGATGGTCGGTCGTACGAACTCGACGAGCTCGGCGATCTCGCCCTCGCCGTACGCCCCCATCTCGACGACGAAGAAGCGATGAGCCTCCGTCAGTTGCTCGTTGATCGTCCGGCACACCCCCAACGGCGTGTTGAACGACCCCGGCGTCGCGAGCACGACCGTTGGGGGACCGAGAAGTCCCTGAATGGCGAACTTCGTCGACGTCTTACCGAACGAGCCCGTGACGCCGACGACCGTGGCCGAGATTGCTGTCAGCTTCGCCCGGGCGGACGACAAGAACCTGTTGTTGATCGCGCGCTGAACGGGGCTCATGACGACGTCGGCCAGAACCAGTACTCGGGGAAGCCCGAAAAAACACGCGGCCGTCATCAAGATCCACGAGCCGATGTCGTACGGCCATCCCCAGCTGATGTGGAGGACACCCGGAATGACGAGCACTGCGATCGCCGTCAATACGAGAGACGTCACCAGCAACCGCCAAGCGCGCCCGGTCATCGCGAGAGGTTTCTTAGCCGTCATCGGGCGCAGGAAGCGTGCTCGGTCTCGGTTCGAGCGACACCACTCGAGGAACCTCCTGCGCTTGTAACCCTCTAACTGAAAAACGTGCAAGG
>JALZCA010000023.1 GCA_030863285.1 Actinomycetota bacterium
GAGCCGCCGTCGAGGAGGGCATCGTTGCCGGTGGCGGAACCACGCTGCTGCGCGCACGCGAAGCGATCGACGCTCTTGAACTGGAGGGCGACGAGGAAGTCGGCGCCCGCATCGTCATGGAGGCCCTCAAGGCCCCGCTGTGGTGGATCGCGCAGAACGCCGGCTTCGAAGGCGGGGTGGTCGCCGACCGCGTGCTCAACGAGAAGCCCGGTCACGGTCTGAACGCCGCGACCGGCGAGTACGGCGACCTGTTCGCGCAGGGGATCATCGACCCGGCCCGTGTTACCCGCTCGGCACTGGAGAACGCGGCGTCGATCGCCGCGCTGCTCCTCACGACCGAGGCGTCCATCGCGGACAAGCCGGAGGAGGAGGACGAGGCTGCAGCCCACGCCGGTCACGCCCACGGAGGCATGGGCGGAATGGGCGGAATGGGCGGCATGATGTAGCGCTTCGTTGCGCGAAACCTGCGTTCGGCGCAGGGCATGCACCAGAGTGATCAGGGGCCCGGCTTCGGCCGGGCCCTTTTCTATTTCTTCTACTTGCGGCGAGACTTTCTCTTGGCCCGACCTTCCTTTTTTGCCCACGTCCCTTGTTGGTTTCGGCGCCGCCGCCTACGCTTGCGCCTGATAGATCTTCGAGAGGGGGACCTGGTGAATCGATCGGTGCGTTTGTTGGTTGCGCTCGCGGCAAGTGGAGGGCTCGCGGTCGTGGGAGCCGTGACGGCGTCCGCGGGCGGCCCGGTGTGCTTCGGCGAGCCTGCGACGATCGTCGGCGACGAGGACGGCAACAACCTGACGGGGACGCGGGGGCCCGACGTGATCGTCGGGCGCGGAGGCCCCGATTTCATCGACGGCAAGGGCGGCAGGGACCGCATCTGCGCGGGTAAGGGCCTGGACGGAGCCGTCGGAGGCAAGCAGGCCGACCGAATCCGAGGGGATGCCGGGCGCGACTACCTCGAGGGCAATGGCGGAGACGACGACATCCGGACCAACGGAGGCAACGACCACCCGGTCGGCGACACCGACGTCAGCGGCGGGGCGTTCGGGGGCCGCGGCGACGATCGGATCTTCGGCGGTGGGGGAGCCGACTTCCTGAACGGAATGGGCGGCGAGGACTTCGTGATCGGACAGACCGGAAACGACGACCTGTACGGCCAGGCCGGTAGCGACGGGATCGATGGCGGCCCCGGGACGGACGGTGTTCACGGCGGTCCCGGCAACGACGTCTGCACCAGGGGCGAGAACTACTCCGGCTGCGAAATGGACGCCCACTGAGCCAGGTCCGGACGTCGGCAGGCTCACCGAGAGGGGGGACGTCAATGGCACGCGGACGTATTCGCTTGCTGCTCGCCATCGGTGCGAGCGCGGCATTGAGCGTTCAGGGAGCCGTGTCTGTCTCGGCGGGCGGGGGGCCTCGGTGCCTCGGGCGCCAGGCGACTATCTGGGGCGGCGACGGCGGCCAGAAGTTGATCGGGACGAACGGGCCCGATGTGATTGTGGGCCGCGGCGGCGCCGATTTTATCGATGGCCGTGGCGGACGGGACCGTATCTGTGGCAACGACGGTAACGATGCGATCTTCGGCTCGGGCGACGGCGATCGCATCAAAGCCGGGACGGGCCGCGACTACATCGAGGGCAATGCCGGCCGTGACGACATCGACGCCGGGCGCGGGTCCGACGAGCCCTACGGGGACAGCGACGTCAACGCCGGCGTCTTCGGAGGCTCGGGACACGATGCGGTGTTGGGCGGCGCGGGCGAGGACTACGTGCTCGGCGGCGGGCACAACGACTTCCTCGGCGGAAATGGTGACGACGACCGCCTCTTCGGCGGGCGCGGTGGTGACGGCCTGGACGGCGGAGCCGGGACCGACCAGGGCAACGGGGGCCCGGGCACCGACGCCTGTATCCGCGTCGAGAACGAGAGCCTCTGCGAGACGGGTCCCGATTGAGCCATCTCGGCGTCTCTGCCTTGCTTTCTACCTAAGAGTTCGCTCGCGGCGAGGGACCGCGCGTTTCGGCGCGTCCGGATGTCCCTTCGGCGTCGAAGCCTGTCGTGTTGTCGCTGGGGTCTACCTCGAGGAACGAGAGCAGGCGCGCGTCTACGGCAGGTAAGACATCGGGTTTTGTGGTGTCCCGTTCACCCGGATCTCGAAGTGCAGGTGGTCGCCCGTGCACGATCCCGTGCAGCCCACGTAACCGATCACCTGTCCCGCCGAGACCGACGCGCCGTTCTGTGTGCCGAGGCCCGACATGTGCGCGTAGAGGCTCGTGAAACCGCCGCCGTGGTCGATGACGACCTTCGTTCCGTAGCCGTCGCCCGCGTCACCGGTAGAGATCACACGGCCCGCCTTCGTTGCGACGATCGGCTGACCGGTGTACCCGTCGATGTCGATTCCTTCGTGCATGCGGCCCCAGCGGTATCCGAAGCCTGACGTCACCGCGCCGTTGAGCGGCCAGACGAAACCGGAAGCGGAAGGCCCTCCCGTGTTGGGCGTGCCGGTGTATGTCGGCGTGGTTGGCGAACTCGCGCTCGCCGCCTCGGCCTGCGCGGCGAGGATCTGATCGCGGATGTCGTCGTACTGCTCTTCTTTGTGTGCCTCTTCGGCCTTCTCGTCCTCGAGCTTCTCGCGGATGGTGGCGATGTCGGCGACGAGCTCTTCCTTTTGCGTCTCTAGCTCCGCCTGGTACGCCTCGCGATCCTCGAGCTTTGCGTTCAGGTCTTGCTGTAGCGCGAACAGCTCGTCGTATTGATCCTCTAGCCCGACCTTCAAACGTCCGTACCTAATGAGCGCGCCGGTGTTCTCCTCGGCCGCAATGCCGAGCATCTGCACGCGGTCGTTTAGCTCGCCGAGTGAGGTAGACGAGAGGAGAGCGTCGAGCGTTTCGGCTGTTCCCCCCTTGTACAAGGCGACTGCCTGCTCGAGCGCGAGGTCCTTGACCTTGTCGATCTCTTTTTCGGTTTCGTTTATTTGCGCCTCTGCGACGCTGGCCTCTGCCTTTACCTCTTCGATCTCGTCATTCAGCGCGTTGATAGCGACTTCGAGGTCGGTGATGTCGGCGCTGACCGTCTCGACCTTCTCCTTGAGATTGCTCGCTTGGCTTTCGTGCAGCTCGATGCGATCGCGGATCTCTTCGAGATCGTTTGCGATTTCGTTGAGATCCTCTTGATCGGCTGCGCCAGAGCCGACGGCGGGGAGAAGGAGGGTGCACAGCACGGTCAGGGCGACCGACGCGCGCTTGTACCTTCCGTGCATCGTTCTCCTTCGTGTGCGATCTCTGCCACCACGTCTGCGGGCGATCTGAGCGCTCCGCCTTCCCCGGTCGGGGTGCCGCCGCCGTTGGGCTCGACGGGCATCCTGCCACAACAGGACGCTACCGGACAATGTATAGGCAGTTCTCGCCTCCACGCCGGAATCCTGCTCGGAATGCTCGACCCGCGCTGTGCGCGAGCCACAAGAGCAAGCGCGAAAACTTCGATGAGGGCGCGAAAAAAGTTGCGATCTACCCCTTGCGCGGCCCAGAGGAGGTCGTTAAGTTTCTGTTCGTACCCGTTGAGTTGTAAACCGGTCTCGGCCGGGAAGAAGGCTCAGCGGGTACATTTTTTTGTGCCCGCTTCGGCTGCGCCTTTTTGGATCGGACCAAAGGAGCTTCGTGGCAGAGGCAGATGCACTCGATCTCGAGTCGACCATCAAGCAGCTTCCCGGCGTCCTGGGTTGCGTCATCCTCACGAACCCCGAGAGTGGCGCCCCGGAGGAGATCCAGGCGTTCATTCGCAGCGGATTCGACCGCGTGAAGACGCAGCACTCCATCTACGACGAAGCCTTCAATCACGGCGTGCACGAAAGTCTCCGCCAGGTCCTCGTCTTCGAGCTCCAGGCCGAGTCGCATATCAGCGACCGCGAGTCCCTCCAGCGGGCCGCCGAGGTAGCCGAGCAGGAGGTCCGTGCCCGGGGCCGGACGACGCCGCCGGCGCCACCGGGAGAGGGCGGCGCGGAGCCTGCCGCCTCGGAGCCTCCGCCGCCCCCGCCCCTCGAGAGCCGTCCCCAGATCGGTCGCGTGCTGCTGAGCTCGACCGTGTGGCGCTCGGAAGCCGAGGTCTCCCTGGGTCCCGAGGGCGAGCAGGTGACCGGACAGGCGACGGGGGAGAAGACCCCGCACGGTCTCGGTGTCCTGGCGCAGGCGACGTTGGACGCCGCCTCTCGACTAGCGGGCGGACTCAGCATGGAGCTAAAAGGGGCGTCTCTGGTGAACACGTTCGGCCGTGAGGTCGTGCTGGTCGTGGTCCAAGTCGGGGAGGGGGCCGAGACGGTGGGGGCCGCCCTCGTCCGCGATGGGCCCGTTACCGAGGCCGCGGTGCGGGCCACGCTCGACGCGCTCAACCGGCGCATCTCCCAGGGCGGCTGAGCGCCGGTCGAAGCCCCGAATCCTTGGAGAGGTCGGCGGGCCTTCCGGCTGGGACGTTCAGCGCCGCCTCGGGGTTGGAATCCCAGCCTCGGGTATGTTAGGAGTGTTATAGGAGTGCATTGATCTCGGTCTGCGCGCGACCGGAGGGTTGTCGGTCGAGCGTGCGGGCAAGGATGAAGCGAGGGCGCGTCAGCGCCGTCCGGCTCTTGACCCACTCGCACCACAAGTCGAGAACAAACAGCGATCGTCTCGACGATCGCGAGAACAATTCGGAGGGAGACCCATGCCCAGCACCATGAAGGACGTTCCCGGTTTCGCGCCTCATGGAGGGGCGCTCGAGCTTCGCCTCGCCGGCACCGAAAGTACCGAGCTCGAGCAGCGGGCGATCGATTTGCCGAAGATCGAGGCGGCGTCGCGCCGGGTGCTTTCCGATCTGGAACTGCTTGCGGTAGGAGCCGTCTCGCCGAACCGCGGCTTCATGACCGAGAAGGACTACACGTCGGTCATCGAGGAGATGCGGCTCTCGAATGGCTTGCCGTGGAGTCTTCCCATCAACCTTCCGGTAACCGACGAAGAGGCGGCGCGACTCGAGAGTGGCGGGCAAGCGGCGATCGTCTACGAAGACCGCACGATTGCGATCATCGACGTCGAAGACATTTACAAGTTCGACGCCAACCGCGAGGCCGAGCTGACCTATCGCACGACCGACGACAAGCACCCCGGTGTCGAATACCTCAAGTCGCTACCCGGTACCTACGTCGGTGGCGAGGTCACTGTTCTCGAAAACGTCTTCGCTCACGAGTTCTCCGAGTACCGGCTCACGCCGATGCAACTGCGCGAGAAGATCGCCGAGCGGGGTTGGAAGACGGTCGTCGCGTTCCAGACGCGCAACCCGATTCACCGCGCGCACGAGTACCTCACGAAGTGCGCGCTCGAGATCGTCGACGGCCTCGTAATCCATCCTCTGGTCGGCGGCACGAAGGGCGACGACATCCCCGCCGACACCCGCATGAAGTGTTACGAGGTCTTGATGGACAACTACTACCCGCAAGACCGCGTGCTTCTGTCGGTGTTCCCGGCCGCCATGCGTTACGGGGGGCCGCGCGAGGCGATCTGGCATGCGCTGCTACGCAAGAACTACGGCGTCACCCACTTCATCGTCGGACGCGACCACGCAGGAGTCGGCGACTACTACGGCACCTACGACGCCCAGCTCATCTTCGAGGAGTTCGATCCCGACGAGCTCGGCATCTGGCCGGTCAAGTTCGAGCACTCGTTCTTCTGCAAGGTCTGCGGGAACATGGCGTCGGCTAAGACCTGCCCCCATGACCGCGAGAACCACGTCCACTTGTCGGGAACGCAGGTGCGCCAGATGCTCAGCGAGGGCACCGAGCCGCCTCCCGAGTTCTCCCGTCGCGAGGTCGCGCGCATCCTCATCGACGACGCTCGCTCGCGCTCCTAGAAGCACGGAGGTAGATACATGGGTTTGTTGGACAAGCTGAAGAAGAAAGATCAGCCGGAGCAGGCCGCGAGTGCCCCCCAGACACAGGAGCGCAAGCGCAAGGTGATGGTCCTCGGACTCGACTGCGCGCCGCCGGAGCACATCTTCGACGAGTACGCGGGCGAGATCCCGAACATCACGAAGCTGCGCGAGAACGGCATGTGGGGACCGCTCGAGTCGATCGTCCCTCCGATCACGGTCCCGGCGTGGATGTGCATGATGACCTCGAAGGATCCCGGCACGCTCGGCATCTACGGGTTCCGCAACCGCAAGGACCACACCTACGACGGGCTGAGCTTCGCAACTTCCTGGGCGATCAAAGAGCCGACCGTGTGGGACATCCTCTCGGACGCCGGTAAGGAATCGATCGTGATGTCCGTGCCCCCGTCGTACCCGCCCAAGAAGCTCAAAGGCATCCAGATCGGTTGCTTTCTCACACCGAACGACGACGCCGACTACACGTACCCCAAGGAGCTCAAGGACGAGCTGAAGGAGAACGCCGGCGAGTACATCTTCGACGTGCGTAACTTCCGCACGGACAACACGCAGTACATCCTCGACGAGTCCTACAAGATGACCGAGGCGCGCTTCCGCAACGCGGACTATTTGCTCGCCAACAAGCCGTGGGATTTCTTCATGATGGTCGAGATGGGGCCGGACCGGCTCAACCACGGGATCTGGAGTTTCATCGACCCGGACCACCCACGCTACGAGCCCGACAACCCTTACAAGGACTCGCTGCGGGAGTACTACCGGTATCTCGACGGCAAAATCGGTGAGCTGCTCGAGAAGTATGCGGACGAAGACACGACCGTTCTGGTCGTATCGGACCACGGTGCGAAGGCAATGGTCGGGGGTGTCTGCTTCAACGAGTGGTTGCGCCAGGAGGGATACCTCGAGTTCGAAGGCGACATCCCGAACGAGATCACCCCGATCAACAAGCTCGACATCGACTGGTCGAAGACCACCGCGTGGGGCGATGGCGGTTATTACGGTCGCTTGTTCCTCAACGTCGAAGGTCGCGAGCCAAACGGGAAGATCCCACAGGCCGATTACGAGAAAGTACGCAACGAGCTCATCGAGAAGATCGAGGCGATGGTCGACCACGAGGGCAACCCAATGGGCAACAAGGCCCTCAAGCCGGAGGACATCTACACGACGCAGAACGGTGTCGCTCCCGACCTCATCGTGATCTTCGGCGAACTCAGGTGGCGGTCGGTCGGGTCGCTTGGACACGACGGCATCTACACCTTCGAGAACGACACCGGTCCCGACGAGGCGAACCATGCCGAGCGAGGGATCTTCATCATGAACAACGCTCCCGGCAACCCCACCGGACACAAAGAAGGGCTCCATCTCTGGGACGTCCACAGCACGATCCTCGACCTCTTCGGTCTCGATCCTGCTCCCGGCGCCCTCGGGACGAGCGCTCTCAAGAAATAGGAGGACGAATGAAGCAGGCAAACAGGGATCGTGGCGCGGTCATCTGGTTTACGGGCCTTTCGGGCTCGGGAAAGACGACCGTTGCACAGATCGTCGAGGACAAGCTGCTCGACGCCGGCATTCCCGTCGAGACGCTCGACGGCGACGTCGTGCGCGAGAACCTCTCGAAGGGACTCGGGTTCTCGAAGGAGGACCGCGACACGAACATCCGGCGGATTGCGTTCGTGGCGCACCTTCTGCAGCGCAACGGCGTGTTCGTCATCACCGCAGCGATCTCGCCCTACCGGGCGGTCCGCGACGAGGCGCGCGCAATGATCAAGGACTTCGTCGAAGTCTTCGCCGATGCTCCGCTCGAGGTCTGCGAGGAGCGCGACGTCAAGGGCTTGTACGCGAAGGCACGCGCCGGCGAGATCAAGGGCTTCACCGGCATCGACGATCCGTACGAGGCCCCGGAGAACCCCGAGCTCGTGGTCGACACGGCCAATCAGTCGCCCGAGGAGTCGGCGCAGCAGGTCATTGACAAGCTCATCGAGCTGAAATACATCGAGGCGTAAACCAGAGCACTTCATGATCGACCTACATACGCATACGACTGTCTCCGACGGTGGCGACTCGCCGCGCGAATTGGTCGAGAAAGCCGTTGCCGCGGGACTCGACGCGATTGCCGTCACCGATCACGACAACGATTCCGGTTGCGACGAAGCCGTCGCGGTCGGGCGCGAGGTTGGGGTCGAGGTCGTGCGCGGCGTCGAGATCTCGTGTGACGTCGGCGCGTTGAAGGAGATGGGGCTCCAGCCCGCACAGCGGCCGACCATGCACCTGCTCGGCTACTTCATCCCCGAGAGGGACAACCCGCTATCCGCGGGTCTCGCCGAGTTGCAGGACGCGCGCGCCAATCGCAACGTGCGCATCGTCGAGCGACTCAACGAGCTCGGCATCCCGGTGACGTTCCAGGAGGTCGAGAACGAAGCGGGTGGTCCCGGCGCGCAGATCGGACGACCTCACTTCGCCGCCGTCTTGGTGCGCCACGGCGCGGTGCCCGACTACCAGAGCGCGTTCGATGAGTACCTCGCCAAGGGCGCGAAGGCTTATCTCGACCGGAGGCTGTACGCGCCCGCCGAAGCGATCGCGTTGATGCGCTCGGCGGGGGCCGTTCCCGTCCTGGCGCATCCGTTCACGCTTCATCTCTCGCCCGAGGACCTCGCGCGCTTCGTGGATGCGCTCGTCGAAGCCGG
>JALZCA010000034.1 GCA_030863285.1 Actinomycetota bacterium
TGGGGTCCGTCTGAGACGAGGTCCAGATAGAACGGTCCGTCCGCCGCGACGCCGAGCGCACCCGAGATCCCGTACGGCCGCGGCGTCTTCCAGCGCTGCGCGATCTCGTCGGGGTCGGGCTGAGGCAAGCCGAGGAGGTCGAGCAGGTGGACCCTGCGGGGTATGGCCGTCGTGACGGTGGCCGCGCTCGCGTCGCGGATCGGTGCGAGCGACCGGGCGATCTCCAGAGCGGTGTCGCTCTTCACGCCTTCGATCTCTACCTCGCGGTCGACACGGTCGGGATCGGTGAAACGGACGCGAGAGCGCGTACCGAGGAGCGGGTCGGCGGCGGCGATCGTCGCGCGGCACTGTCTCGGTAGTTGCAGCGCGGTGTGCCCGAGCCACAGGGCACGGATCCCGGCGGGCCCCGCGACATCCAGCAACTGCGACAGGATCGCGCGATCGGGTTGTGCGTCCTCGTGCAGGATCAGAAGCACGCGCGGCCAGGCGCCGCCTTCACGGTCAACGCGACGAGACAGACGGTCGTCCGCTACCGCCAGCAGGTTCACCAGGAGACGGTTCGTTCGATCGGCGCCGATCGCGAGGTGATCGCCTTCGAGCGGCGATGTCGCGGAACGCGTGTGCGGCAGCCACTTGAGCCACACGAAAGCACCCACTCCGCCTTCCGGAACCGCTGCAGCGACGACGACGTCCTCGGGGCTATGAAGGCACGCAGCCTGCATGGCGAGGGACGTGCCGAGCCCGCGCACCGCGTCGTCCTCGCCGAACAACCCCAGGACGGTCAACTCGTCCAGCTCGACGGTCACCGGCACCGAACGCACGATGGACTGATGCGCGAGAGCGTTCTTCGCGTGCTCGCGGAGCTCCACGTCGCCCCCGCGATCGAGCTCAGCCTTCACCTTCGACTCGACGTCGCCAAGCCCGAGCCGCAGCGAAAGGAGATCGGGGTCCTGTCTCTGGCGTTCCCACAAGACCCCGTGGTGGAAGCGTGCCTGACGCGCGAGTTCCGCTACGTCGGGCGCGGCGCGGAACCGCTCGCGGCGTTCCTCTTCGAGGGCCGCCGTCACCTCGTTCGCGCGCGCCTCGACTCGCTTGAGGAAGTCGGCCTTGCCCGTCCTGTACGCGCGGCGCCCACTGCGTCGGTCGGACACGTATCGCCCCACCAACATCATCGGCGACAACGCCGTGATCAACAGGAACTGTGGGCGGTTCGTGATCATGACCATGACGACCCCGATCGCGAGGGGGAGCAACGACGCGAGAACGGGGAACGACTGCTTGCGTGGCGTCTCGGGAGGGCGTTCCAGTGGATCGAACGTTCGCTCTCGCACCACCACCCGATGATGGGGGACGCGGTTGAAGGGGATCTGCCCCAATAGGTCGCGCCGGTGAGAGAAGTCCTCGCCTAACGGACGGAAGGCGAGCGCGGTCGCTCCGGCTTGCACGAGTTGCTCCGGCTCGACCACGCGCGTCCCCGAGATCTCGGCACCGCCCATGAACGTCCCGTTCGCGGCTGCGTCCTCGGGCGTGATCGTGACCTTGAGGTCATGGGCAACGTCAACCGTCAGGTGATGCTTCGACATGGTCGGGTCGTCGATCACGATGTCGCACGCACTCGAACGACCGACGCGATACGTCCCTGGTGAGACGGCTATGAACCGTCCTGCTTCGGGGCCGGCCGCGACATCGAGCGAGACGACGCCGTTGTGGCCGTCCGAGGTCGTGTCGAGATGTGACCCGGCACGTTCTTCGACGACCACCGTCATGCCGCTGACGAGGTTCGCATCGACGACCGTCTGTGCCGGGGGCAGGATGCGTCGCGCCGCCCCGGCCCTCAGGGTCAGGCGGTCCCTGTCGAAGGGGCCGTACCCCCGACTCTCAGCGAAGTCGACGAGGGCGGCCGCGACATCCGCGACTGTGTCGGCCGGATCGACGTCGAGCGCGACATCGAGAGACGCGAGTTCGTCGCGCTCGGGCACGAGGAGCGCGAGCAGCAGTTCCATCCCGATCCCATTGTAGGTGCGCCGCTACGACGGCAGCGGTCTACGAGGTCGTCGAACGTGCCTCTCCGCGGCCGCCGCATCTGTACGGTTGCAGGCGATGCACTACGAAGGGACGACACGCGACGGGACGCGGATCGTGTTCCGGCACATCCGCCCCGACGACAAAGACGGGTTGCGGCGCGGCTTCGAGGCGCTGTCACCCGAGTCGCGCTACCGGAGGTTCTTCCGGCATCTCGACCACCTCTCGGACGAGCAGCTGCGGTACCTCACTGAGGTCGACTTCAAGGACCATGGCGCGTGGCTCGCGGTCCTACCCGACGAGCCGGGCGAGCCCGGCGTCGGGGTAGCCCGTTGGATCCGCATCCGGGACGAGTCCGACGTCGCGGAGGGGGCGGTCACGGTCGCTGATCACCTCCACGGGCGCGGGATCGGGTCGACGCTCCTATGGGTCGCGGCGCGCTCGGCGATCGAGCGCGGCATCCG
>JALZCA010000041.1 GCA_030863285.1 Actinomycetota bacterium
ACGAGCCGCGCCAGCGCGAGCGTCCCGAAGACCAACGCCGTGCCCACGAGGGCGAAGATCCCGATCGTGACGTACTGCCCGAAGTATCCGTCAGGCACTTAGTCGCTCCCTGCTCCTCGCGATCGCCGTTGCCGTCGCCACCGTCCCGGCGGTGATCCACCGGCGGGTTCCAGACAGAGATGTGGGCTTGTCGCGCGTCTCGCCGGTGCCGCGTCGCGGGTGGGAAGACGGTCGAAAAGCCCTCATTTACCTGCGAAAACCTATCATGCAGCAGGTGGCGGAACGGCTCAGTTCGCGCGCTCGTGACACGCGTTAAAGGCAGGTTTCTAAGACCTCGCGGAAGCCCCGAGCACGCGGCGCAGATTGTGCAACCCGTCGTGTAAGCGGGTCTTGGCCGTTCCCTCCGGGACGCCGAGACGCCCGGCTACCTCGCGGTAGGTCAGGCCCCCGTAGTACGCGAGCACGAGTGCCTCGCGTTGCAGATGCGAGAGTTGACGCAGCGCGGCCTCGATGCCGTGTCGCTCGTCGACGGGATCGGTCGGCGAGAACAGCTCTGGACCGGGATCCACCTTGCGCAGCGCCCGCTCGTAGGTCTCCTGTTTCCGAACCGCGTCGACGGCCTTGTTCCGGCCATCGCCAGAAGGAAGCTCCTGAGGCCGCCGCGGGTGCGGTCGAACCCGGCGGGCTTGCGCCACAGGGCGACAAAGACGTCTTGCGCGACCTCTTCGGCCACAACGGGGTCCACCGCGACCCGACGCGCCATCCCGAATACGGCCGGGCCGTGGCGATCCATGACCGAGCGAAGCGCTCCCTCGTCACCCCGGCCGATGCGGGCGACGAGGTCCTCGTCGGCCATCCGCGAGCCCTCCCTGAGGTCTTCCTCCGTGAGCATGCTTGCAACTTACTCAAAACTTAGGCAGAATGTCAACAAGAATGAGAGAGATCGTCGGAAGACTCGCCATCGGGAAGCTCTCGGAGCTGACGGGCGTGGATCCCGCGACGCTGCGGACATGGGAGACGCGCTACGGCGTGCCGGTCCCACACCGGACCGAGGGGGGCCAGCGCCGCTACGACCGCACGCAGGTCGAGAAGGTCCGGGCCATGGCGCGACTCGTCGACGCCGGCTATCGCGCCTCCGAAGCCGCTCGTGTCGTGACGAGCACCTGGCCGGGGCCCGAATTCGGCGGCCTTCCGGCCACCCGGGAAGACGTTGCCAGCCTCCTCACCGAAGGCGACCTCGCCGCCTTGTCGATGCTCGACCGGCTCGCCGCGGCGATGACGATCGAGGACGTCGTGATCGACTTCGTCGTCCCGATCATGCGCGAGGTCGGCGACCGGTGGGCGCAGGGCCAGTTGAGCGTTGCCGAGGAGCACGCCGCCAGCGCGCTGGTCGGCTCCTGGCTGAGCGCCCAGATGCAGACGCTTCCGCCACCCCTGCGATCCGGGCTCGTCGCCACCGCGACGCCGCCCGGCGAGCGTCACGAGCTCGGCCTCCAGATGATTTCGTTGTTCGTGCGCCGCCAGGGCACGCCGGTGCTCCATCTCGGCTCGGACCTCCCGGTCGAAGACCTCGTGTCGCTCCTCGTGCAGCGGCGGCCGGCGGCGGTGTGCCTGGCGATGAGCACGGATCATGCGGCCGACGGCCTGCGCGCGACGATCGGCGAGCTACGCAAGGTGTTGCCGGAAGTGCCGATCGGCGTCGGGGGGCCGTGGTTGGAGGACCACCCGACCCCACCCGGCACGATCGCTCTGCCCAACGACATCCGCTCGGCGGCCGCCGAGGTGCTGGCGCTTGCGTCCTGAGGCAGCGTCTCAGGCGGCGGTGCCCGGTCGCATAACCGGCGGCGGGCGGAGGGTTCAGGCGCGGAAGAAGACCGTCGCGTCCTGCGCCAACTCGATCAGCGGGCTCCAGAACAGACCGAGTCCGAGTGTGGCCAGCGCGGTCAAGCCGACGACCGCGGTCGAGAAGACGGGGCGCCCGGGCGCAAGCTGCTCGCGCGGCTCCTCCATGTACATCACGACGAGCACGCGCAGATAGAAGAACGCGGCAACCGCACTCGCCAAAACGCCGACGACTACGAGCCAGGCAAAGCCCGCCTCGATCGCCGCTCCAAAGACGAGGAGCTTGCCGACAAAGCCCGACGTCAACGGGACCCCTGCGAGCGAGAGCAAGAACAGCGTCAGCGCGCCGGCAAGCAGTGGACGTTCGTAGAAAAGCCCGCGGTAATCGGTTAACCGGACGTCTTCCTCGTCGCGGCCTCCGACGATCGAGATGATCGCAAAAGCGCCGAGGACGCTGAGTCCGTAGGTCGCCAGATAAAAGAGCGTCCCGGAGAGCCCGCGGTCGTTCGTCGCGATCACGCCCGTGAGCAAGAAACCGGCGTGCGCGATCGACGAGTAAGCGAGGATCCGCTTCAGATCCTCCTGGACGACCGCCAGGATGGAACCGACCACCATCGTGAGGACCGCGATGCCGACGAGCAACGGGCGCCAGTCGTCGCGCAGCGGCAGAAGGATGACGTCGAAGAGGCGCAAGATGGCCGCAAACGCCGCGACCTTCGTCGCGGCGGCCATAAAGCCGGTCACCGGCGACGGCGCTCCCTGATACGCGTCGGGGGTCCACATGTGGAAGGGCACCGCCGCGATCTTGAATCCAAGTCCGACGATCAACAGGCCCATCCCGACTACGAGCAACTCGACGTTCTCCACGCCCGTGGATCGGAGGTGGTCTACGAGGCTGGGGGCATCGGCCGCGGTGGAATAGAGGCGGGTCGATCCCGTGGCGCCGTATGCAAGCGCAATTCCAAGCAAGAAGAACGACGACGAGAACGCGCCGAGCAAAAAGTACTTCATCGCCGACTCCTGGCCCTCCATCGATCGCCTGCGGAAGCCGACGAGGACGTAAAGAGCGATCGAGAAAGTCTCGAGCGCGATGAAGATCATGATGAGGTCGGCAGACGTGGCCATCAGCATCATGCCGGCGACCGCAAAGAGCACGAGCGCATAGAACTCCATGTCGAGTCCCGGGATCAACGAGGAGCGGCGGTCGTCCGAACTCTTGGGTTCCTCTTCCTCCGAACGAAGCCAATCGCGTCCCAGCCATGTCGTGAGCAATCCGAAGACGCCGAGAGCAAACTTGACGAAGGTTCCGAAGCCGTCGACGGCCACCATCCCCGCGAGGTGCAGCTCGGGTCCGGCGTCTTTGATGTCGGCCCATGCGACGGCCGTCAGCACGAGCGCGATGACGAACCCCGCGGTGGCGATGTAGGAGAGGTGCGGCCGAACGAGCCTGTCCGCGGTGGCGCCCATCACCAGGATCACGAACGCGGTGACGACGAGCGCGATCTCGGGAGCTATCCCTACGAGTTGCACCTCGGGGGTGTTCAAGGCGACGCCTCGGCGATGTCCCGAGATCCGGGCAACACGGAGCCCTCGTCCAACGTCTCGACGACCTTGTCGGCAGACGGTTCGATCCGGTCGATGAACGGCTGCGGGTAGACGCCGATGAAGACGATGAGCACGAGAAGCGGAGCCAGCGCGAGGTGCTCGCGCAAGCTCAGATCGCGCATCGTTCGGTTCTCTTCGCGCGTTGGCTCACCGTGGAACACTCGCTGGTAGGCCCACAGCAAGTACACGGCCGCGAGAACGATGCCGAAGGCGGCGGGAACGACCCACCATCGGTATTCGAAGAAGGTGCCGAGCAAGATCAAGAACTCGCCGACGAAGCCGTTGAGGCCCGGCAAGCCGAGCGAGGACAACGCGACGAACAAGAAGACTCCGCCCATCACCGGGACCGATTTGGCAAGTCCACCGAAGTCCGCGATCGCACGCGTATGGCGTCGTTCGTAGAGCGCGCCGACCAGCATGAACAGCGCGCCCGTCGAGAGGCCGTGATTCACCATCTGCAGGACCCCGCCACTCATGGCTTCGCGACTTCCGACAAAGATGCCGAGCACGATGAACCCGAGGTGCGCGACGGATGAGTACGCGATCAAGCGCTTGAGATCTCTCTGCATCGCGGCGACGAGAGCGCCGTAGATGATCCCGACGATAGCCAACCCCACGATCACCGGCACCAGTTCGCGCGACGCGTCCGGGAACAACGGGATCCCAAAACGTATGAGGCCGTAGGCCCCCATCTTCAAAAGAACTGCCGCCAACATCACGGAGCCGGCAGTCGGGGCCTCGGTGTGCGCATCGGGCAGCCAGGTGTGCAGAGGAACGAGCGGGACCTTGACGGCGAACGACGCGAAGAAACCGAGGAATAGCAACCTCTGCACGTCGAGCGCGAGCGGGGTACCCAGGAGCTCCTGGTAGTCGAAGGTCGGTGCGTCTCCGGTTGCGAAATACAGAAACAGGATGGAGACAAGCATCAACAAGGATCCCGCAAGCGTGAAGAGGAAGAACTTCATCGCGGCGTAGATCCGACGTCCGTAACCCCACATACCGATCAAGAAGTACATGGGGACGAGCGTGGCTTCCCAGAATAGGTAGAACAAGAACATGTCGAGCGCCGAGAAGACACCGAGCATCCCGGTCTCGAGCACGAGCAAGAAGATGAAGTAGGGCTTCGTCCGCTTCGACACGCTCCAAGACACGAGCACCGCCAGCGGCATGAGCAAGGTCGTCAACAGAACCATCCAGAGGCTGATCCCGTCGATGCCGGTCTTGTAAGTGATGTTCCACTCGGGGATCCACTCGACCTCGGTGACCATCTGGAATCCGGCCGTGCCCGTGGAGAACTCTCCGAGGACGAGCAAGGAGACGGCGAACGTCGCGATCGTGGTCACGAGCGCCCCGACCTTGAACAGGTCTCTACGCGAGCTCGGAATGATCCCAAGTGCGAGCGCGCCGACGAGCGGCATGGCAATCGTGAGATCGAGCCAGCTGAAGTCGCTCACGCAACACCCACCCGTACGATCAATACCGAGAAGATGATCGTCACGCCGATGAAGAACGTGATTGCGTAGTTGCGCACGTAACCCGTTTGAACGCGGCGCATGGCCTCAGCCGCGCGTGCGATCAGCCCTCCGGTCCCATTGACGACGCCGTCGACGACCTTCGGATCGAAGACGTCGGCGAGATAAGCAGCAAACCGCTTACCCGGCAAGACGATGCCCCTGCCGTAGATCTGATCGACGTAGAACTTGTTGCGGGCGGCGGGAACGAGTGGCCCGAGACGCGCCAACGTCCGGCGCCGGCGGATGTGGCTCGTCCGCGTCATGTAAAGACCTCGAGCCATGACGATCCCGGCCAGCGCGACCATCAGCGCCAGTCCCGCGAGCAACCACGCGGTCGGCCCCTCCGGCACCGCGGCCTCTCCCAGGACGTGGTGCAGGAAGTGCTCGAGCGTCAACGCGCCGGGGAGGTTGATGACCCCTCCGACGACCGAGAGCACGGCCAGGGGGATGAGGGCCGCCGCCATCGTCGGAGGCGCATCGTGCGCGTGATGGACCCGCTCGGGCATCCTCGTGCGCCCCTCGAACACGCGGAAGTAAAGGCGCGACATGTAGAACGCCGTCAGCAGGGCGGTGAAGACGCCGATCCCCCACAACGCGTACTCTCCCTGGACCCACGCCGAGGCGAGGATCGCGTCCTTCGAGAAGAACCCCGCGAAGGGGATGACGCCGCAGATCGCAAGCCACCCCATCATGAAGGTGAAACCGGTAATCGGCATCACCTTGCGCAAGCCGCCCATCTCTCTCATGTCCGTCTCGCCGTCGAGCGCGTGCATGACCGCCCCGGCACCGAGGAACATCAACGCCTTGAAGAAGGCGTGCGTAACGAGGTGGAAGATCCCGCCTGCGTAGGCGCCGACTCCGTGTGCGAGGAACATGTACCCCAGCTGCGAGATCGTCGAGTACGCCAGCACGCGCTTGATGTCGTATTCCGCCGCCGCCATCAGCGCGGCCCACAATGCGGTCAGCGCGCCTATCCACCCCACGACCGTCAAGGCGGCTCCGCCGGAGGCCTCGAAGACCGGCGAGAACCGAGCGACCATGTAGACCCCGGCAGTCACCATCGTGGCCGCGTGGATCAGAGCCGACACCGGTGTCGGCCCCTCCATCGCGTCGGGCAACCAGACGTACAGCGGGATCTGCGCGCTTTTTCCGGTCGCGCCGGCGAACAGCAACAGCGAGGCCATCGTCGCTATCCCGGCCGTCATGCCTCCGGCGGCCTCGTTGATCTGACCGACCGTCAGCGCGCCCACGGTCGCCGCCAGCAAGAAGATCCCGAGAAGGAAGGCGAAGTCACCGATCCGGTTGACCACGAACGCCTTCTTCGCGGCGTTGGCTGCGGCCGGCCGCTCGAACCAGAAGCCGATCAACAAATAGGAGCAGAGCCCGACGCCCTCCCAACCGACGTAGAGCAACAGCACGTTTTCGGCGAGAACCAGCAACAGCATCGACGCGGCGAACAGGTTGAGGTACGCGAAGAAGCGGTGGTAGCGCGGATCGCCCTGCATGTAGCCGATCGAATAGACGTGGATGAGCGTGCCGACGCCGGTCACTACCAGGACCATGACGATCGATAGCTCGTCGACCAGGAGGTCGACCCCGACGGCGAATCCTCCGACCGTCATCCACTCCCATAGCGAGCTGATACCGGCCCGAGCGTCCTCGGCGCGCCCGACCAGATCGAAGAAGGTCACCGCGCCCAGGAGGAACGAAATACCGATGGATGCTGAGGCGATCGATCCCGACAGGCGCCCGAGCCGCCGTCCGAAGAACAACAACAAGATCGCCGAGACGAGCGGGATCCCGATGATGAGGCCCGGCAGCGCCCCGTATGAATGCGTGGCTTCCGCGGCGAACGTCACACGCTCACCACTTCAGCAGGCTGACGTCGTCGACGTTCGCCGTTCCCCGGCGCCGCGCGATCAGCAAGATGATCGCGAGACCCACGACTGCTTCGGCCGCGGCGACGACGAGGACGAAGAAAACGAGGATCTGACCGTCGACGTTGCCCTGCATGCGCGCGAAAGTGACGAACGCGAGGTTGACCGCGTTCAGCATCAACTCGATGAACATAAAGATGACGATCGCGTTGCGACGCACGAGAGCACCGACGGCTCCAATGGTGAACATCAGCCCGGCGAGAACGAGGAAGTAGACGGGATCGACGCTCGTCACGAGACCTCCTCCTTCGCGCGGTCGTCGGCTCCGCGACCCTCAGCGGCACCCGACTCCTTGCCGGGAGCGCTCCGTTCGATCTGCTTGATGTCGCCCACGTTCTCCATGCGCCGGGCAAGCACCATGACTCCGACGATGGCGGCGACCAGCAAGACCGAGGTCACCTCGAAAGGCAGGAGGTAGTCGCTGAACAACACGCGAGCTATGGACTCGACATTGCCGGGGTCACGGTTGAGGTCGAGCAGCGCCTGCTCGCCCTCCGGAGAGTTCGCCACAAGGTCGTCACCTCGCACCGCCAGGTACGTGATCTCCGCCGCGAGCAGCGCCCCGAGCGCCACCGCAATGGGGCGCTGCGCCGAAAAGGGCTCGGTCAGAACCTCTCGTCGATCGACCCCGAGCAGCATGATCACGAACAAGAAGAGCACCATGATGGCGCCGGCGTAGACGATGATCTGAACCGCCGCTACGAAGAACGCGCCCTGTAACAAGAACGTGAGCGCCAGCGCGACCTGCGCGATGACCAGGAACAGCGCGATGTGGACGGGGCTGCGAGCAAAGATCATCGCCATCGATGACCCGAGCGCGACGACGAACGCGACACCGAACACGATGACGTCGACGCTCATCGCTTCCTCACGCGCGTCTTCGGCTTGCGGACCTCCTCGTCCGGCTCGATTCCCAGCGGCTTGCCGGGCGCGACCTCGATCTTCGTCTCCCAGTGGCGCTCGATGGGCGTGTCGACGATGAGCTGCTCCTTGGTGTAGATGAGCTCCGTCCTCGACTCACCGGCCAGCTCGTATTCGGTCGTCATCAGCAGAGCCTCTGTCGGACACGCCTCCACGCATAGCCCACAGAAGATGCATCTCAGATAGTTGATCTGGTAGATCTGCGCGTAGCGTTCGCCGGGCGAGAAGCGCGCTTCGGGAGTGTTCTCGGCCCCCACGACGTAGATAGCGTCTGCGGGACAAGCGCCCGCACAGAGCTCACACCCGATGCACTTCTCGAGGCCGTCGGGATGGCGGTCGAGGATGTGACGCCCCTTGTAGCGCGGCCACGGGCGCCTGCGCACCTCGGGATACGACAGTGTGTCCTTCTTGCGAAAGACATTTCTGATCACGACGCCCATTCCCTTGAAGATCTCAGGCAGCGCCACTTGGCGCCCTCCTCTTCGTCGGGACGACCGCCTTCGTCAGACGCGGGTCGCCACGCCCGGCCCACAGGATGAGAGCGAGCCCGAACGCGCCGAACACGGCGAGCTTGATGTAGCGGTGCACCTCATCGGTGTTGACCACCGCGGTGATCATGATCCAGACGATCGCGAACGGGATCAGGCGTCGCCAGCCCAACCACATCAACCGGTCGTAGCGCAGACGCGGCAACGAACCGCGCAACCACACGAACAGATAGACGAAGAGAGCCGTCTTCAAGGTGAACCAGACCAGCGGCCAGATCCAGGGCAAGAAGTCGAAGGTGGGCCCGTGCCACCCTCCGAAGAACAGCGTCGTCGCGATCGCGGAGATGACGACGACGTGGATGTACTCGCCCAAGAAGAACATCGCGAAGCGGATGCCCGAATACTCGGTGTGGAACCCGGCGATGAGCTCGCTCTCGGCCTCCGGCAGGTCGAACGGAGCGCGATTGGTCTCCGCGATACCGGCCAGCAAGAAGATGATGAAGGCCGGCCACTGCGACAGGATGTACCAGTTGGGCATGAAGCGGAAGACGTTGGCGATTTGCTCGAGCACGGGGATACCGTCGAACGTCGTGACCTCTCCAACGCTTCCCGCCTGTTGCGCAACGATGTCGACGGTCGACATGCTCCCGGCGACCAGCACGATGGGCACCAGCGAAAGTCCGAGCGCGATCTCGTACGAGATCATCTGCGCGGTAGAACGCACCCCTCCGAGAAGCGGGTACTTCGAGCCCGACGCCCAACCGGCGAGCACGATGCCGTAC
This sequence comes from Actinomycetota bacterium, assembly GCA_030863285.1. Next base: position 9,090 of record JALZCA010000041.1, read on the forward strand.
ACGCCGAGCGATCCCATCGCGAGGAAGTACAGGATCCCGATGTTGAGGTCGCTGACGATGAGCCCGACGGGGCGATCGCCGATCGTGATGTCGCGTCCGATCGGAACGACGGCGAACGCAAGGAAAGACGGGACCATCGCCATGATCGGGGCCGCCGCGTAGGTCCAACGATCGGCGGCCTGCGGGCGGAAGTCTTCTTTGAAGAACAGCTTGATCCCGTCGGCAAGCGTCTGCAGGATGCCGAACGGCCCCCACCGGTTCGGGCCTAGCCGAGCCTGCATGTCGGCAAGGATCTTGCGCTCGGCCCATACCGTGAGAAGCGTCACGAGCAACAGCGCGACGAAAGCCAGGACGACTTTGACGAGCGCGATGATCACGTCCTCGCCGATGAAGTCGATGATCCCGCTCACGGCTTGGTCACCTTGACCCTCGGGTCGACGCCGGAGATCAAGCGGTTCGCGTGCAGCCCGGGCTGGTCGTAGGGGATGAAGACGGCGCCGCGCGCCATGTCACCTACACGCGCTCGCAGTCGGACCTCGACACCGTCGCCGGAGACGCTCACCTCGTCGCCGTGTGCTATCCCGAGCCGGTCCGCGTCCTCGAAGGCCATCTCGACGAAAGCAGGCTGGGTCACCGCTCCGAGGTGCGCCGTCTTCGAGATCATCGTTCCGGCGTCGTAGATCAAGCGACTCGAATAAAGGGCGAACTCGTCGGATCCGCCCGATGCCGTCTCGGAGGACGGCGCGGGATCCGTAGGCCCGTCGGCATGATCTTGCGGCGGGGGGACGTTCCCGTTCAGCTCGGGGATCACGCCGGGTCGCTGGCGCGCCTCGAACGCGCGGATCTCCCACGTCAGCGGCCAGTTCTGCCCCGTCTGGAACGGCGCGCCCTGGCGGAAGCCCTTCGGATACTGACCGCCGGGCCCGGCGAGGCGCGGGGCACTCAGATCCATGTCTCCGGAGTAGCCCGTCCCGAGGTTCTCGTGGGGGGTCGGCGCGGGCTGGTCGACCATGTCGAGATCGACGTTCGCGTGCGTGGGCACCTCCTTCTTGATGGCGTCCCACACGTCGTAGAAGTCTCGCCATCCCCAGTCGTCTCCGAGAGCGCGCGCGAGTCGTTCGCAGAGCTGCCACGGTTCGGTCGACGATCCCGGCGGCGGCACGTTCGCCTCGAGCTTTTGGATGCGGCGCTCGAGGTTCGTAAAGGTGCCCTCGCGCTCGGCGAATGCGGTGCTTGGGAAAACCGCGTCCGCGTAAGCGACGGTGTCGGTCGCGAAGAGCTCGCACACGACCGTGAACGCGCCGCCTCCGAGCGCGCGTTCCGCGAGTCCCGCGTCGGGGAAGTCGTTGACGAGGTCGGCACCGAAGACGAGGAGCACGTCGATCTCGCCGCTAGCCGCGGCCTCGAGGATCGCCCTCGTGTCCCGGCCCTCCTCGTCCCTGGCTCGATACCCCGACCTCAGCTTGGGGTGCACTCCCATGTCGATGAGGCCCTGTGAGCCCGCGTGCGGGGGGCCCATGAGCAGCTTGCCTCCCGAGTCGCGCGCCAGGTCGATCGCCGCCTGGAACAGCGCGGTCTCGTCGCGTGCGGCGGCGCCGGGCGCCCAGCAGACGACCGGCCGGTCACCGAGATCGAACACACCTGCAGCAAGCGACCGGACTGCTTCTGCCTCGCCACCCACCTCGGGGCGCACGATGTGATTCGCAAACGCGTCGAGCGAGATCCGCCGCGGCGACACGGCGGCGAGCCTGACTCCGAGGTCGACCACCGCCTTACGCAAGCGCAGGTACAGGACCGGCAGCACCTCCTTGGGGTCGGGGCCGATCCACACGATGCCCGTGGCCTGTTCGAGGTCGTTCAGCGTTGCGGTCGATCCCGCGACTCCGACGAGGCGAGTCGCAAGCTCGTAGGGGGCGCCCGCGTCCTGGATGCGGGAGTCGACGTCGGGCGTCTTGATGACCTTCTCGGCGAGCCGTCCGATCGCGAACGCATCCTCGGTCGTGAGGTGACCGCCGGCGATGACGCCGACTCGCTTCGCGGCCTTGACCTTGCCGGCAACTTCGTCGAGGGCGCGGCCCCACGTCACGAGCTCGAAGTCGTCGTTTGGCCCGCGCAGCAGCGGCGACTGAAGACGTTCCTCGGAATCGACGTGGTGATAGCCATAGCGACCCTTGTCGCAGACCCAGAAGTCGTTGACATTCTCGTTCGGCAGGGCTTGGCAACGCACCAACTTCTCGGAGCGGGACTCGTTCGTCATCGGGCAGCCGACCGCGCAGTAGGTGCACACGGTCGGCGACGACTTCAGATCCCAGGGTCGCGAGACGAACCGGTACGGCTTCGACGTCAGGGCCCCTACGGGGCAGATCTGCACCGTGTTGCCGGAGAAGTAACTGTCGAAGGGGTCGTCTTTGAACGTGAGGATCTGCGTCCCCGGCCCCCGGTCGACTAGTTGGATGAATTGGTCACCCGCTATCTCGTCGGCAAAGCGGACGCAGCGCCAGCACAAGACGCAGCGCTCTCGATCCAGGACGACGAGGTTGGAGATCTCGATCGGCTTCTCGTAGGTGCG
>JALZCA010000045.1 GCA_030863285.1 Actinomycetota bacterium
CGTCTCTACCGACAGAATCGTGCGCTCGTGACGCTCGAGCAGATGCCGCGCGCCGTCACGGACGCGGTGCTCGCTGCGGAGGACGCGCGCTTCTTCGCCCACGCTGGGTACGACCTTCGCGCGATCACGAGGGCCGCGCTCGTGAACCTGTCGGAGGACGAGATCCGGCAGGGCGGCAGCACGATCACCCAGCAGTACGTGAAGAACACCTACTTCCGCGGCGCGGAACGGACGTTGAAACGCAAGGCCCGCGAGCTGAGGCTCGCGATCGAGGTCGAGCGAAGGATGTCGAAGGAGGAGATCCTCGAGGCGTACCTCAACACCGTCTATCTGGGTTCCGGCGCGTACGGAGTGAAGGCCGCGGCCGAGGATTACTTCGGCCATGGCGTTCGGCGCATCACGGTTCCACAGGCGGCTCTCCTCGCGGCGGTCATCAAGGCGCCGTTCAACTACGACCCACGCGAGCACCCGAAGAAGGCGAAGGCCCGCCGTGACTACGTGATCCGGCGCATGCACGCGCTCGGCATGATCGCGACGCCCACGATGAGCGACGCGCTCGCGTCACCGCTCGGCGTGAGACGCGACCCGCCGCGCCTCCCGACGCGCCAGCCCTACTTCGTCGAAGCGGTGAAGCGCGAGATCGTCACGGACCCGCGCTTCGGCGCGAACGAGGACGAGCGCACGCGCCAGCTCTGGACCGGTGGGCTTCGAGTGGAGACGACCCTCGACCCGGAGATGCAGGCCGCCGCGGAGCGCGCGGTCGCTTCCGTATTGAACCGCCCCGGCGATCCAGAGGCAGCTCTCGTCGCGATCCGGCCCCAGACGGGAGAAGTGGTCGCGATGGTCGGGGGCCGTGACTGGACACGGTCGCAGGTGAACCTCGCGCTCGGCAAAGAGGGCGGCGGGTCCGGGCGGCAACCGGGCAGCGCTTTCAAGCCGATCGCAGCGGCGGCTGCGATGGAGTCCGGCACGACGCTCGACACGCGCTTCGAGGCCGGGCCGGCGGTGTTCACGTTCGACGGCGCCGATCCGTGGACCGTCCGCAACTCCGACGGACGTGCGGGGGGCTTCCTGACGCTCAGCGAAGCGATGGTGCACTCCGTTAACGGCGTCTACGCGCGCCTCGCGCTGCAGATCGGCGCGCCGCAGATCGTCACCCAGGCGAAGCTGATGGGAGTCGAGACGAAGCTCCCGACGCTGCCGTCGATCGCGCTCGGCAGCGCGGAGGTGAGCGTTCTCGAGATGGCCGCTGCCTACGCGACGCTCGCGAACTATGGGACGGCGGTCGAGCCCACGACGATCAAGCAGATCCAACTCGCGAACGGCGAGGTCGTGAAGCCGGATCAACAGCGCGTCGACGGCGCGATGTCGCCGGGGAACGCGTTCATGTTGACGAAGGTCCTCGAGCAGGTGATCCGTCGTGGCACGGGGCGCGCTGCGAACATCGGCCGGCCCGCGGCCGGCAAGACAGGGACGACGGACGACTACGCCGACGCGTGGTTCGTGGGCTACACGCCACAGCTCGTGACTGCGGTGTGGGTCGGCTACCCACAAGGCCGCGTGTCGATGACGAACGTCCACGGCATCCGCGTGTACGGCGGCACGTTCCCCGCGCTCATCTGGCGCTCCTTCATGTCGGCTGCTCTCGCCGGCGAGCCCGTGCTGCGTTTCCGTCTGCCTCCGAGCGCCTACGTCACGGTCGAGATCGACCCGGTCACCGGTCTGAAAGCGGCGCCGTGGTGCCCGGGCAAGAAGAAGCGGATGCTGCGTGAGCTCGTGCCTCTTGAGTTCTGCCCTCCGCCACCGCTCCCGGAGCCGACGACGGTCTTCGTGACGCCTTCACCCACGACGACTCCCCGGCCGGGGTCCACGCAGCGGGGCGACGACGACAAGCGCGCGTCGCCGGCACCGTCGCCGACCGCTAAGGCCTCGCCGACTCCCTCTCCGAAGGAGCAGCCGGGAGACGACAGCCCGTAGAGCCTTTCCTGATCTGCAGGTGCGTCCCGGCGGCGGCCGTGATGCAGTCGCGGCTGCCGTCCGGCCACCTCACGTCGACGTTCGCTGCGCGCTGCGACGCAAGTCCGAGGTGCACGTGCCCGGCCCCCGACTGCGACTTGAAGTTGAACGCATCGGTCACCTGCCTCCGGTAGCGGAGTTCGTCTGTGGTGACGGTGACGACCGCGCCGAACCCGAACGGGTTCCACGGGTCACCGACGAGGGTCAAGCCCGCCCAGTTCCCCGCGACGGACTCGTTTCGCAACATCTGCGGCAAGCCTTTGGATTCCAGGTACCCGTTCGTTACGAACAGGTCGACGCGACCGTCACCGTCGTAGTCGCTCGTGCTGACCGCGTCCGCGCTCCCGTCGAGGGGGCCGCGTAGCGATAGATCCTTCACGGGCGCGAACCGACCGCGCTCCTGCACCAGTAGGAAGTCCTCTTGGTTCCCCGCCTCCGCCCAGCGCGGGCGCGGCGAACCCGCCAGGAC
>JALZCA010000151.1 GCA_030863285.1 Actinomycetota bacterium
CTAGGAAGGAACGAAGCACATGGCAGAGGTCAAAGGCATCCTCGGCCGAAAGGTCGGGATGACCCAGGTCTTCGACGACAACGGGCGCGCCGTGCCCGTGACGGTCGTTGAAGCCGGGCCCTGCCGCGTCACGCAAGTGAAGACGCCGGAGACCGACGGTTACAGCGCGATCCAGCTGTCGTTCGGCGCGGCGCGCAAGACCAATAAGCCGCTCGCCGGTCATTACCGCAAAGCGGGCATCGAGCCGGGACGTCACCTCGTCGAGCTGAGGCTCGACTCGGTCGGAGAGTACGCACCGGGCACCGAGATCCGCGCCGACCTGTTCGAGATCGGCGAGCTGGTCGATGTGATCGGCGTCACCAAGGGCAAAGGCTTTGCCGGCGGCATGAAGCGGCACCACTTCAAGGGCTTGTCCGCGACTCACGGTACCCAGAGGAAGCACCGGTCGCCGGGCTCGATCGGCGCCTGCGCGACGCCGGCGCGCGTGTTCAAGGGGACGCGCATGGCGGGCCAGCTCGGCCACCGGCGGGTGACGACGCTCAACCTTCGCGTGATCAAGGCGGATGCCGAGCGCAATCTCTTGCTGATCCGCGGAGCGGTGCCCGGACCCGATGGCGGGCTCCTCATGATCCGCAGCGCGATCCGACCGCGTCAGCGGGATACCGGAAGGAAGGCGAGCTGATGGCCGCCCGGTTCAAGGCGACGGTGCTGAACGGCGGGGGCACGCGCGAACGCGCGCTGCCCGACGAGATCTTCGCCGTGGAGCCGAACGTCCCGTTGATGCATCAGGTCGTGACCGCGCAGTTGGCCGCCGCACGAGCCGGGACCGCGTCGACGAAGACGCGTTCCGAGGTCCGCGGTGGAGGCAAGAAACCGTGGCGTCAGAAAGGGACGGGCCGAGCCCGTCACGGTTCGTCGCGCAGCCCGATCTGGGTCGGCGGCGGGACCGTGTTCGGGCCGAAGCCGCGGGACTACACCGTCAAGGTCCCCAAGAAGATGCGCCGCGCCGCGCTCCGGTCCGCGCTCGCGTCGAAGGCTCGCGAGGACGCGATCTACGTGCTCTACGACTGGAACAGCCCAAAGACGAGAGAGGCCGCGCGTCTTCTGCGCGACGCCGGGATAGAGAAGAGGTTCCTCCTGGTGCTGGACCCGGATCAGGGATCGATCGTGATCGACCGAGCGTTCCGCAACCTCGACGGCGCTGCCTTCACGATGCTCGGGTCGCTGTCGACCTACGACGTCTTGGTCGCAGATGCGGTCATCTTCACGCGCCGCGCGTTCGACACGCTCGTGGGCGAACCCGAGCTGGCCGGCGCCGAGCCCGAGGAGGTGAGCGCATGAGCTCGACCAAGGCTGATGTGCGCGACGTGATCCTCGCCCCGGTCGTCAGCGAGAAGTCCTATGCGCTGATCGATCAGAACGCATACACGTTCCTCGTCCACCCGGACGCCAACAAGACCGAGATCCGCCGGGCCGTCGAGACGATCTGGGGAGTCAAGGTCGTTGGCGTGAACACGATCAACCGCAGAGGCAAGGTCAAGCGGTTCCGCTTCACCAGCGGGAAGAGATCTGACACCAAGCGAGCGATCGTCAAGCTCGCCGAGGGTCACAAGATCGAGATCTTCGAGCAGCAGGCCTAGAGGGAGCCCCGATGCCGATCAGGAAAGCGAAGCCGACCTCCGCAGGGCGCCGCTTCGCGTCGTACTCGGATTTCTCCGAGCTGACGCGGGAGCGTCCGGAGAAGGCCTTGGTGGAACCGAAGCCGAAGAATGCCGGTAGGAACAACTACGGCCGGATCACAGCGCGCCGCCAGGGCGGTGGGAACAAGGTCCGCTACCGAGTGATCGACTTCCGCAGGAACAAAGACGGCGTGCCGGCCAAAGTGGCTCACATCGAGTACGACCCGAATCGCAACGCCCGGATCGCGTTGCTCCACTACGTCGACGGCGAGAAGCGCTACATCCTGTGGCCGAACCGGGTGAAGGTCGGAGACATGCTCCAGTCCGGAGCGGGCGCCGAGATCCGACCCGGGAACGCGCTGCCGCTCCGGAACATCCCGGTGGGAACAGTCGTGCACAACGTCGAGCTGAAGCCCGGGGCCGGCGCCAAGCTCGCCCGATCCGCGGGGTCGTCCGTGCAACTCGTCGCGAAGGAGGGCGACCGCGCGACGTTGCGTTTGCCCTCCGGTGAGA
>JALZCA010000089.1 GCA_030863285.1 Actinomycetota bacterium
GCCGTTCGGACTATGGCGGAGGTCGCGGAGTCTGCCGAGACCACGTTCGTCTCCCAAGACCTCGAGTTACGACTCGGCTCGGACGACGACGAGCGCTTCGCGTGGGCTATCGCTCATGCCGCGGTAGAGGCGGCCGAGGATCTGGACGCGGCCGCGATTGTGTCGGTGACGGTCGCCGGTAGTACGCCGAGGCGCGTCGCCGCGCACCGCCCGACCGTTCCTATAGCCGCCTTGTCTGGAACCAGCGAATGTCTCGGTGCGCTAGCGCTGTGCTGGGGTGTGCAGCCCCTGCGAGTGGAAGAGTCGCCGGAAAGCGGCGACGCCGGCGAGGAGGCCGAGCGCGCGGTGGGGGCCGCGCGCGATGCAGGCGTGGTGTCGACGGGAGACCTCGTAGTCGTCGTTGCAGGAAGCCCCGGCCCCCGCGCGGGCGCAACCGACTTCATGCGAGTCATGCGCGCCTGACCTCAACGCACTCTCGGAACAAAATGCTCGCCCTCCGCTCACTTTCTGCCGCAAAACCAGAGGACGGCGATGAATCCGCCGAAAGGGCGCAAGTGGCCCGAGCGGTAATCTTGCAACTACTTCAACTCCGGGTGATTTGACCGACAGACAGGACCGTCCGGTCCGAAGGGGAGGGTCGGCTGCATGGCCACTGAGATCAAGATGCCGCAACTCGGCGAGTCCGTCGTCGAGGGCACCATCACGAAATGGCTCAAGCAAGAGGGCGAGGAGGTAGGCGAGGACGAGCTCCTGGTCGAGGTCTCGACCGACAAAGTCGACTCCGAGGTGCCTTCGTCGGCCTCCGGGACCCTCCAGAAGATCCTAGTAAGCGAAGGCGAGACCGTGAAGGTCGGCACGCCGATCGCTCTTGTGGGAGAGGGCGCCGCCGCGGGCGGTGACACCGGCAACGGCGCGCAGCCGCAAAGTGACGAGGGCGACGAGCCGCAGGCCCAGGCTCAAGAGGCGGAGACGGGCGGCGACGCCGACGCGGAGCAGGCGGCCGAGGCCGGCGACGCGGCTCAGGCCGAGGCCGAGGCCGAATCGCCCCAGGCCGAGACCGGCTCGGGCGAGGCGGAGATCGAAGGCTCCGCGGATAAGTCCCAAGAGACCCCGCAACCCGACCAGCAACAGCAGCCCGCGGCGCAGGCGTCCGAAGACAAGGCCGCCTCCGAGGACGCCGGAGACACCTCGAAGCGCGGGATCATCTCGCCGCTCGTCCGGCGCCTGGCCGACGAACACGGCGTCAACCTCGACGAAGTCGAGGGCAGCGGTACCGGCGGTCGCATCCGCAAGCAGGACGTGCTGAAGTACGTCGAGACCGGCAAGTCGAAGCCGGCCGCAAAGCCCGCCGTGTCGGCCGAGCCGGCCCCGCAGCAAGAAGAGGAGCCCGGGGCCGAGCAGAAGCCGGCGCCCCAGCCCGTCGAGCCCGCCGCCGCCGAGGTCGCGGGGCGCGAGGAGCTCGTTCCGTGGACGAACATCCGCCGCCGCACCGCCGAGCACATGGTCGCATCGGCGCGCGAGACGGCCCGGGCCTGGAATGCGGTCGAGGCCGACTGGACCAACATCGTCAAGCTGCGCACTCAGGCAAAGGAGCGCTTCAAGGAGCGCGAGGGCTTCAACCTCACCTACATGCCGTTCCTCGCGCGCATCGTGTGCGACACGTTGCTCGAGATGCCCGAGGTCAACGCCACGTTCGACGAGGCCAACAAGGCGAACCGCATCAAGCACTACGTCAACCTGGGAATTGCCGTCGCTCTGGAGGGCGGTGGCCTCATCGTCCCGGTGGTCAAGGGAGCCGACGGAAAGAACGTCGCCGGCCTCGCCCGCGACATCAACGACGTCGCGCAAAGGGCGCGGTCCAAGAAGCTGTCCCCCGATGATCTGTCCGGCGGGACGTTCACGATTACGAACCCGGGTCCGTTTGGTTCGGTGATCTCGGTCCCGATCATCCCCATGGGTCAGGCCGCCATCCTCGGCTTCGAGGCGATACGCAAGGGCGTGGTCGTGACCGACGACGACGCGCTGGCGATCCGCAGCACGGGCTTCTTGTCGCTGTCGTGGGACCACCGCATCATCGACGGCGCCGAGGCCGCGAGGTTCCTGGCGCGACTCGCCGAACGCATCGAAACCACCGACTTCTCGTCGGAGTTGACGCAGTATCTCCAGTAGCACTTCTTCAAGGAGCGCAGAAAGCTGAGTTCACCAGACAGCGGGCCGCATGTAGGAGGCGCCGGACGGGCGCTGACGGCCGCGTGGTTCGGAAGCGTTGATTACCCGGCGGCGTGGTCGTGGCAACGCGAGCTCTTCCTTGCCCGGCTGGACGGGGACGTGGGTGATTCGCTCATGCTCCTAGAGCACCCACCGACCTACACGCTGGGAAAGCGCGCGCTGGAAGAGGACCTCGTCTTCGACGAGACGCAGCGCGCCGCCCGCGGCATCTCGTTGTTCAACGTCGATCGAGGGGGCCGGGCCACCTATCACGGTCCCGGGCAGCTCGTCGGTTACCCGATCATGCAGCTGGGGGAGCGCTACGACGTCATCTCTTACCTGCGCAACTTGGAGGAGGTAGTGATCCGAACCGCTGCCGACCTCGGCGTCGAGGCGAGGCGCGACCCCGACCACACCGGCGTGTGGGTCGGTTCCAACAAGATCGGAGCGATCGGCGTCAAGATCACGCGCGGCATAACGATGCACGGCTTTGCCTTCAACGTGACGACCGATCTCTCGATGTTCGAGGGGATAGTCCCCTGCGGGATCCAGGGACGTTGGGTCACGTCGGTTCTGGCAGAGACGGGGGAGAGCCCGTCAATAAAGGAAGTGGCCTCCCGGGCGGCGAATCATGTAGCCGACGTCTTCGGGCGCTCGCTGCTGTGGGCGCACCCCAGCACTCTTCAGGCCGCCGGTCCCCGGCCGGCCGCGAGATCTGTCGACTCCGAGACGATCACGAACGATTGCTCGATGGCACCGGCGCCGCAGCGGGCGCCTCTCTAGGCGCGAGGAGGGAATCAGGCGATGGCGAAAGGAAAGGACCGGCACACCGATCTGGGTCTCAAAGAAGAAGACCTGATCGAGATGTACCGGACGATGCTGCTGGCTCGCTTCTGCGACGAGCGGCAGTGGGGGTTCAACCGGCAGGGCAAGGCACCGTTCGTGGTCCCCGTATCGGGACACGAGGCCGCTCAGGTCGGCTCGGCGTGGGCGTTCGAGAAGGGAAAAGACGTCTTCTGTCCCTACTACCGCGACATGGCGCTGGTGCTCGTCGCCGGCTTCACCCCGCGAGACGTCTTCCTCGGCCTGTTCGGCAAGGCGGAGGATCCCTCGTCGGGCGGTCGCCAGATGCCGGCCCACTGGGGCGCGCGTAAGCACAACATCATCACCGGGTCATCTCCGATCGCAACGCAGGTGCTGCACGCCGCGGGGATCGCTTACTCGAGAAAGGTCATCAAGAAAGAAGACGCAGTCGTCGGGACGTGGTTTGGCGAGGGCGGTACGTCCGAGGGCGACTGGCATGGTGCGATGAACTTCGCGGGTATCCACAAGCTCCCGCTCGTCTTCGTTTGCGAGAACAACCAGTACGCGATCAGCGTGCACGAGTCCAAGCAAGTGGCGGGCCGGGTCTACAAGCGCGCGGAAGGCTACGGCTTCCCCGGCATCGAAGCCGACGGCAACGACGTGCTCGAGTCCTTCCGGGTGACCAAGGAAGCGGTGGATCGCGCCCGTTCAGGCGAGGGACCGTCGCTGATCGAGTTGCGTACCTATCGCTTCTACTCCCACACTTCCGACGACGACGACCGCACTTACAGGACGCGCGATGAGGTCGAGGAGTGGCGCAAGAAGGATCCGATCCCGCGTTTCGAGGATTACTTGAAGTCGGTCGACGTGCTCGACGACTCGAAGGTCGAGCAGATGCGCGACGAGGCGAAGCAGGAAGTCGCGGACGGCGCGAAGCAGGCCGAGGCAGCGGATTTCCCCGATCCCGCGGACGCAGCCAAGCACGTCTACGCAGACATCGAGGTGAGTTGATCATGGCCGAGAAGAACATCGTTCAGACGGTTCACGACACGCTGTATGAGGAAATGAAGCGCGACGAGCGCGTGCTTGTGCTCGGCGAGGATGTCGGTGCCCGTGGCGGCGTCTTTCGCGCCACGATGAACTTCTTGGACGAGTTCGGCCCCGAGCGAGTGCTCGACACCCCACTCGACGAGAACCTCATCGCGGGTGCCGCCATCGGTATGGCGATCGACGGACTGAGGCCGGTTGCCGAGATGCAGTTCGCCGACTTCATCATGCCGGCGTTCAACCAGATCGTTTCCGAGGCGGCCAAGATCCGCTACCGCTCGAACGGAGATTTCGAGGTCCCGCTGGTGATCCGCGCCCCCTACGGGGGAGGCGTCCACGGCGCGCTCTACCACTCGCAGTCTGTCGAGGCACTATTCGCACACGTCCCCGGCCTCAAGGTCGTCGCTCCGTCGACGCCTCACGACACCAAGGGCATGCTCCTGCAGTCGATCGACGATCCCGACCCCGTCCTGTTCTTCGAGCACAAGAAGACGTACCGGTTGATCAAGGGCGAGGTGCCCGACGAGCGCTACACGATCGAGTTCGGCAAGGCCGAGGTGCGCCGCGAGGGCAGCGACCTCACCTGCGTCTCTTACGGCTTGATGCATCACTATTGCGTCGAGGCCGCCGAGAGGCTCCAGAGCGACGGTATCGAGGTCGAGGTCATCGACCTGCGGAGCATCTACCCGCTCGACATGGACACCGTGCTCGAGTCGATCGGCAAGACCGGCAAGGCGATGGTCGTCTACGAGGACAACAAGTTCCTCGGCGTGGGGGCCGAGGTCGCCGCGCAGATCTCCGAGAACGCGCTGTTCGACCTCGACGCGCCGGTCAAACGGATAGCGGGCCCACACGTCCCGGCGATGCCGTACTCGGCGACCCTCGAGAAGTGGTTCCTCCCAGACGCCGACAGCATCGAACAGGAGATGCGCAAACTCGCGGAATACTAGGGAGATGGCACAGGTCCTCATCCCGACCATAAAGAGCCGCGAGGAGATCGAGCGCGATCTTCGTCGAGGCGCGCCTCTGCGTGATGCGCCGGGGCCCGAGGCACCCCGTCCCCAGCGCCGACCGGACTGGTTGAAAGTGCGCGTACAGCAAGGCGAGAACTTCACCGAGTTGCGCAACATCATGCGCGAGCGCGGCCTGCATACCGTGTGCGAGGAAGCGTCTTGTCCGAACATCTACGAATGCTGGGAGGCGCGCGAGGCGACCTTCCTTCTATGCGGCGATCTCTGCACGCGGCGCTGCGGGTTCTGCGACGTGATGACCGCGAAGCCGCAGGCGCTCGACCCCGAGGAGCCGCACAAGATCGCCGAGGCGGTTCGTCTGATGGGCTTGAAGTTCGCCGTCATCACGGGTGTGGCCCGAGACGATCTCGACGACGGGGCCTCCCGTCATTGGGCGGCGACGGTCCTAGCGGTGCGCGAAGCGATGCCCGGGTGCGGGATCGAGGTCTTGATCCCGGACTTCAAGGGACGCAAGGAGCACCCGCGGGACTCGCTCGCGCGCGTGATCGAGGCGCGACCCGACGTGCTCGCGCACAACCTCGAGACCGTGCGTCGCATCCACCCGAAGATCCGCCCGGGATTCGGCTACGAGGCGTCGCTCGAGCTGTTGAAGTGGTCGAAGGAGCTGCGCGCCGACCAGGTGACCAAGTCGAACATCATCGTCGGCATGGGCGAGCGGGAGGAAGAGGTCTACGAAGCTATGCGCGACCTACGCGGAGTGGGTTGCGACGTCTTGACCATCGGGCAGTACCTCCAACCCTCGGTGTCGTGGCACCTGCCGGTCCACCGCTGGGTGCATCCGGACGAGTTCGCGCGCTACAAGGCGTACGGCGAGGGCGAGCTTGGCTTCGCCTGGGTCGAGTCCGGCCCCCTCGTCCGCAGCAGCTACCACGCAGGCAAGCAGTACCGCAGCGCCGCCGAACGCCTGGCCACCGCCTAGCCGTTCTCCGAGCTCGAGCAGAGATCTGGGCTTTTCAACCCAAGCGAGGACCGACGGTACTGCTCAGCGAGATTGACCGTCCGCGGTTCGAATGAGTGAAGCGTCATCATTCGGAGGCGGACTCCGGTGCCTAATAGCCTGTTGTGATGAAGAACGTGATTCGGCTGCGATTCGCCGCGGTCGCCGCGACGGGGGCTCTATTCGTCGCCTGCGGGGGTGACGGTGCTGACTCCGCCGCGACTCCACAGGATTGCTCCACGCCGGCGCCCGTGAGCGGAGCGAAGCTCGACATCCTGCCGCCCAAGCTCCCGTTCGAGAAATGGGGCACGATCATCAAGGTGACCGAGCGGGCGGGATTCGTGGGGGCCGAGTTGATCAGCAAGCTGACGATCGTCGAGCTCTATCCGGAGATCTCCCGCGCGATCCAGAACGGCGGTTACCAAACCATCAGCGGAGAGAACGAAGGGTTCGAGGCCGAGTTGTTCTTCCAAAAGGGGCCGAACACGGGGACCTTCTTGTTGCGCGAGGGGCCCTGCAAGGGTGACGTGACCGTGAAGCTCATCTACGGCGCCGCGAAGGGGGCCGGTCGTTGAGAGCGCGCGGGACCGGATGGAAGAGGTCGCTCCTGATCGTCCTGCTGAGCGTGCTGTTCTTGCTGCCGGTCGTGTTGATGGTGCTGGGATCGCTGCGTGACCCGAGAATCCTTCCCGAGCGGACGTTCGAGGTCATCCCCGAATACCTCTACTTCTCGAACTACGAGGACGTCTTCGCGTTCGCGCCGCTGTGGACGTTCATGCGCAACTCTTTTTTCGTCGTGGTCATTGCCGTTCCGGTCACCGTGCTCGTGGCGTCCTGGGCCGGATTCGCCATCGCGCGCGCCGAGCCGCGGTCACGTAGACGACTCATCGGCCTTTCGCTCCTAGCCCTCATGGTCCCCACCACTCTCCTGTGGATCCCGCGCTTCGTGATGTTCAGGTGGCTCGACCTGGTCGACACCCCCTGGCCGCTTATCGCTCCCGCGTTGATGGCGACGACGCCGTTCTACGTTCTGCTGTTCGCGCTCGTATACGCCCGCATCCCGAAGTCGCTGTACGAGGCGGCGGAGGTAGACGGGCTCTCGCCGTTCGGGATATGGC
>JALZCA010000091.1 GCA_030863285.1 Actinomycetota bacterium
CAGGTGAGGTCCTGCCTGCAATTTTGGTGGCCGCAGGCGTCCTCTTGGTCGCCTGGATGTTGAGACACGTGACTCAGCTCATGCGACGAAGGGAGCACATGTGAAGAAGGTCCTTGCGGTGGCATTAGTTGTGGCTTCGCTGCCGGCGCTGTTGCAGCCGGCGTCCGCAACGCACCAACCTTTTCGCGACGCGCAGGACACGCGCGGCAAGCTCGACTTGAGGCGCGTCGAGATGAAGCGAGGGCTACCGCGTCGCTGGATCATCAAGACGCACGAGGCCTATCGCGCCAACCGGATCTTCGACAAGGGATATCTGCTCGTCTACTTCGACACGTTCGGGACCGACCGCGCGGACTACTACGTCCTTCTTCAGCCGACCCGCTCCAAAATCAAGGGTTTCTTGTGGAAGGACCGCAAACCCGGTAACGACGACAGGCGCCTGGCTCCCACGCGCGTTCGTCGCGCCAACAAACGTTCGATCACGACGAGCGCCCCGTTCCGCAAGATGCGCACCCCCTTTTTTATTTATGTTTGGCATTTGAGCTAGATCTACACGGGCAAGAACTGCAAACGCGTGTGCATCGACAAGGTCCCCGACAACCGGTGGGTCACCGAGCCGTACGTCCAGCCGCCCGACGCGGACTAGCCGCTACGCGGCGGTTCGTCCGTCATCGGGCCGAGGCGGCGGTCGACGTCGAAGGGTCACGGAGGGTCCTTCCAGATGTCGCGCGGCGGCCGAACCTTGTCGATCTTGACCTGAGCCCGCTCCGCGGCGCGCCTGAGGTTGCGGTAGATGGCTGGGGAGAGGAACAGCCACATGAGCGACACCCCGATGAGCCCGAGGGCGGCGATCGTCAGCATCGGATCGCTACCGAACTCCTCGAGGCGTCGTCCGACACCGCCTCTGCGCGCTGCCTCTACCAGGACCGCCAGCACCATGCCTGAACGTTAACCATCTCCTGCGAAGATGACGGGGATGGAACGCGATGTCGTGGTCAAGGAACGCGCGCTCGACGAGATCCTGATGGGGCTCGGGCGTGTCGTCGTTGCCTATTCGGGGGGCGTCGATTCTGCATATCTCACCGCCCGGGCGCACGCCGTGCTCGGCGATCGCTCCCTCGCGATAACGGCGGTGTCTCCGTCACTTTCCCAGCGCGAGCTTGCCGGCGCCCGAGCCCTAGCTGCCGGCCGCGGCTGGCGTCACGAGATCGTGTCGACAAACGAAGTCGAGCGCGAGGAATACGCCCGCAACGACCCCGATCGCTGCTACTGGTGCAAGACCGAGCTGTTCGACGTCCTTGCCCCGATGGCCGCCGCCCGGGATGCCTCCGTCTTGATCGGCACGAACGTCGACGACCTCGGCGACATCAGGCCGGGCCTGCGTGCGGCCAGAGAGCGCGCGGCTCTCGCTCCGATGGTCGACGCCGGGTTGACCAAGGCCGACGTCCGAGCCCTGTCTCGGGCCATGGGGCTTCCGACGGCGGATAAGCCGGCGTCCCCCTGCCTGGCATCTCGGTTTGCGTACGGTGTGCGGGTGACGTCTGAAGGTTTGGAGAGGATCGAGCGCGCCGAGGCGTTCGTCCGCGCTCTCGGCTTCGAGGTCTTCCGCGTGCGCGATCACGGTGAGCTTGCGCGCATCGAGGTCGAACCCGGCGACTTCGAGCGGGCTGTCGCGGTTCGGGATCGCCTGGAAGAGCAACTGACTTCACTGGGCTGGCGTTACGTCACGCTCGACTTGCGCGGCTTCCGCTCGGGGTCGATGAACGAGGTCCTCGCACCTCCGCGACTACGTCGCGCGGATTGAAGCGACGCGCGGCCCGTCAGCCTTGGCCGGTCGGTACGTCTCCCCGCAGGGGTCGTCCTGCGTCGTCATCGGGACGCGTTATCGGCCTTCCCGTCGCGGCCACGCGATCCACGCGAACGACCCCATCGCTTTTCCGAACAATCGCCTCGGCCTCGTCGATTGCCTGCGCGTCGTCTGCGTGAACGCCGACGACCGTCCCCGTCTCGGCCGCGAGGTCTTGACCCTCGCGCTTGCGCCGCGGCCACACGAACCCGCCGACGACGAACCCGACGGTGGATCCCCCAACGGCGCCGATGACGGCCATCGTCACCACGCCCTCGGGCCACAGGATGAGCGAGAGCAGAGCCATGAGCCCGGCGGCCCCAAGGGTCGCAAGCGTCACCCACACGACGATCCCCTTCATCATCGCTTTCGTGAAGGGGCCGACGTTGCCCGGGCCGGCGACGGTCGCTTCGACCTCCTCGCGCATCTCCGCGCGCAACACGCTGCGCGTGTCTTCGGCGAGGTCCAACGTGACGTCGGCGTCGAGATCTCGTTCTTCGAGGAGCTTGATCGTCCGCTTCGCGGCCTCTTCGTTCTCGAGGGTGATCTCTAGATTGTGGACGCGAAGCTTGTCGGGACCCGCCAAGTCCGGATCGGGCATCTCGACCTCCGTCGGGTGAAAGAGCGAAGTTGGGGGCGGGGGCTTCTTTCCCGCGCTGGGCTTTCTAGTGGTACCCGAGAACTCCGGCTCTCAATCGTCTAGAGCTCGACAACGGGGCAGGTCAACGTCCGGACTACACCCTCGACGGTCTGGATCCGTGCAACCACGAGCTGCCCAAGGCTGTCCATGTCGGCGGCCGCCGCGCGCACGATCACGTCGTATGGACCGGAGACGTCGTCAGCGCTCTCGACGCCATCAATCGCGCGGATATCTTGGGCTACGGTCGCGGCATTGACCGCCGTTTGGATCAGTACGTATGCGGTAACCCGATCTGACACTGTCTGCTCCTTCGCCCCTAGACACCGGCTCTGCGGTTGGCTGCTCCGTACGACGCGGTTCGAGTGCGCCAACACGAGGATGCCCGCCGCCGCTCACCGCATCCTACGCGTCCTCGCCGAATGAAGTAGCGGGTAGGCTAGAGCGGAGATGGCAGAGCGACCACACGGGTTTCGGTTGGTCGTGCTCCTCCTGCTCGCCGTCGATATCTCCTTGTTGTTGTCATCGGTTGCTCGCGCGCAGTCACCCGTGGGCGACACCGGCGAGGAGCTGTACGACGAGTCCTGCGCCTCCTGTCATGGACCCGACGGGGAAGGGACCGAGGTCGGCCCTTCACTCGAGGGCGTGGGTGCGGCGAGCGCGGACTTCCAGCTACGCACCGGAAGGATGCCGCTCGCAGAGCCCGATGCTCAAGCGACGCGCAAGGATTCTCCTTTCACGCAGGAACAGATCGACGCGCTCGTGGAGTACGTCGCTTCGTTCGGCGAGGGCCCTCCGATCCCAGAAGTCGACATCGAGGGGCGTGAGGTCTCTCCCGGACAGAAGCTCTACGCCGCGAACTGCGCGCCCTGCCATGGAACGACGGGGACCGGCGGCGCCGTGGGCCCTGGTGCGCTTGCGCCGAGCCTCTTTCGCGCCGATCCGGTCGAGGTGGCCGAAGCGATGATCACGGGCCCCGGACAGATGCCGGTGTTCCGCTTGGGCGAAGAAGAACGCAACGACGTCGTGGCCTACGTCGCCTATCTCCAGAACGAGCAGGATCCAGGAGGCACCGACATCGGCGGGATCGGTCCCGTTCCGGAAGGCTACGTTGCCTGGCTCCTCGGTGGTCTGGCAGTCATAGTCATCTGCATCTTCATTGGGCACAGCCGGCGCAGCGAGCGCGGGGACAAGCAGCCGGAGGTTCCCAGTTGAGGGGGCCGCGTCTCATCGCGGCGTCGTTCGTGGTGTCGATGCTTGCCTCGATCGCTCTCGTCGTGTTGTACGCGTTCGGCGGCGATCCGCAGCTCGAAGGCGTCTTTTTGGGTGTCGCATTAGGCGCGCTCGGTCTCGGGATCGTGGTGTGGGCGATCGATCTGTTGTACGAACCCGAGCAGACCGAAGAACGCGAGGCCATCCCGTCGCCCGAAGAGGAGCGCAACCAAGCCGAGGACGCGTTCGACCCCGAGCAGTTCACGCGTCGCAAGATGTTGGTGAGGTTGCTCGGCGCAGCGGTCACGACGGTGGGCGCGGCGCTCGCCGTGCCGGCGCTGTCGCTCGGCCCCCGCCCGGGCCAGGACCTCTTCCGCACGCGCTGGACCTCGGGAGCGCGCGTGGTGGACGCAGACGGCAGCCCGATCCGCCCGGAGGATCTGCCGCTCGCCGGAGTCACCACGGTCTTCCCCGAGGGTCACGAAGAAGAGCCCGACTCGCAGACCCTGTTGTTGCGGGTCGAGGAGGACGCTCTGGCGCTTCCCGAGGGCCGCTCGGACTGGGCGCCTCAGGGATGCCTGGCCTATTCGAAGATCTGCACCCACGCGGGCTGTCCCGTAGGCCTCTATCGCGCCGAAGCGGGGGAATTGCTTTGTCCCTGTCACCAATCGACGTTCGACGTCTATACCGGTGCCGTCCCGGTGTTCGGCCCGGCGGCGCGCCCTCTACCGCAGCTGCCGCTCGACGTCAACGAGGAAGGCTTCCTCGTGGCACGAGGGGATTTCTCCGCGCCGGTCGGCCCGAGCTTCTGGAACCTGGAGAGCAACGAATGATCGGGTGGTTGGACGACCGCATTGGCCTGGCTCGCATGGCCCGCAAGGGTTTGCGCAAGATCTTCCCCGACCACTGGTCGTTTCTTCTCGGCGAGGTTGCGCTGTTCTGCTTCATCATCCTCGTTGCGACCGGAGTCTTTCTCACTCTCTTCTACGCGCCGGACTCGAACCCGGTTGTCTACCGAGGACCCTACGAGCCGCTGCGCGGGCAAGAGATGTCGGCCGCCTACGAGTCGGTCTTGCGCCTGTCGTTCGAGGTGCGGGCGGGCCTGGTCATGCGGCAGATCCACCACTGGGCCGCGCTCGTCTTCGTCGTTTCGATCGTCTTGCACATGGCGCGCGTGTTCTTCACCGGAGCCTTTCGCAAGCCGCGCGAGCTGAACTGGCTCGTCGGTGTGGGCCTTTTGCTGTTCGCGATGGGGATGGGATTCACCGGCTACTCGTTGCCCGACGACCTCTTGTCGGGGACGGGCTTGCGCATCGCTTACTCGGTTCTGGTGGGCATCCCGTTCGTGGGGCCCTACCTCGCCTTTCTGGTCTTCGGCGGTGAGTTCCCGACCGAAGGCATCATCTCGCGGCTCTTCGTCTTGCACGTCATGGTGCTGCCGGCGCTGTTGATCGGTGGCATCGGGACGCACATTGCCCTGGTCGTGCGACAGAAGCACACGCAATTCCGGGGGCCGGGCCGGACCGAGAAGAACGTCGTCGGCAAACCGCTGTGGCCCTCGCAGACGTTCCGATCCGCCGGGCTGCTCTTGCTGATCGCCTCCTTGCTGTCGTTCATGGGCGGGCTGTTGCAGATCAATCCGATCTGGACCTACGGGCCCTTCGATCCCACTACCGTCAGCGCCCCCTCGCAGCCCGACTGGTACATAGGCTGGCTCGAGGGCGCGCTGCGCTTGTTCCCGCCGGTGGAGTTCGCGATCGGAAGCGTCACGATCCCCTCGACGTTCATCCCCGGCGTCGTCATCCCGGGTATCGCGTTCGGCCTGATAACGCTGTGGCCGTTCGTCGAGCAGAGGATCACCAAGGACAAGGACTTCCACCAGCTGCTCGATCGCCCGCGCGACGTACCGACCCGCACCGCGGTGGGGACGGCCGGGCTGCTGTTCTTCGCCGTTCTGACGCTGGCGGGAGGCAACGACGTCCTGGCGCTGACGTTCAACGTCTCGGTCGAGGCGGTGACGTGGTTCTTCCGCATCGGGCTCATCGCGTTGCCCGTGCTCGGCGGAGTGATCGCGTACAAGGTCTGCAAGGAGCTTCAGCGCCGCGAGCACAGCCCCTTCGAGACGACCCGAGGGGTGTTGCTGAAGAGAACCGCGACGGGCGGATTCGAGGAGCAGGACGCCTGAACGCCGAGGCCTCTGGTCGATGTATCAGGAGCGGAGCTGCGAGCTCCAGCCCCATAGCGTGACCGCCCCCAGAACGAGGCCCGGGATCCAGAACCATCCCCCGAACAACAGCCCCATGCCGAGCAGGATCCCGCAGACCGCGGTGAGGACCGGCCACGCGCTCGTGTGGACGATCGGCTCCTCCTCTGCCTCGAGCGGCGGGTGGAGGGCGGGGCCCGACTCGTCCTCGAACCCGAGGACGCGCGCGGCCGCGCCGCCGGTCTTTTGCAGCCTGCTGCCTTTGTCGGGGACGATGTCCGAGCGCGAGGATCGCCTCATCTTCAGGATCGTTCCGATCAACAGCCCCAGCGCCAGGGCGAGTCCCCCGAGAAGGATCGTTCCGACTATCTCGTAGGTCACGAACCAGTAGACGATCGTGATTAGGGCCGCGTAGAGCCCGATACGCAAGAAGAACCGGACCTCCTCAGCCACCGCGCTCCTCGGGCGTGTCGTCGGGGCCGGGCACGTCGTCGCGCCTCAGGCCCTCGTGGAACTGGTGGCGCTCGTCGAAGACCGGGCGTTCGGACCGGATCGGCGGCAGGCGATGGAAGTTGTGGGCCGGCGGAGGCGACGTCGTCGACCACTCGAGCGTGTTCGCCTCCCACGGGTCGTTGCCGGCCCGCCGACCCGCGCGCATCGAAACGACAAAGTTGATCGCGAACACGATCATCGAAAGGGCCAGGACGCCCGAGCCGATCGAGCTGAGCGCGTTGAGTCCTTCGAAGCGGGCGGGATAGTCGGCGACGCGACGGACCATGCCGTCGAGGCCCAATTGATGCATCGGGAAGAACGTCATGTTCATCCCGATGAACATGAGCGCGAAGTGGACCTTGCCGAGACCTTCGTTCATCATCTTCCCGCTGAACTTCGGGATCCAGAAATAGAGCGCGGCGAACACCGCGAAGACGCTTCCGCCGAAGAGTGTGTAATGGAAATGCGCGACCACGTAGTAAGTGTCGTGGACCGCGAAATCGATCGGCGGCGACGCGACGAAGATGCCGGTGATACCTCCTATGAGGAACATCAGCATGAATCCGATGCAGAACAGCATCGGGGTCGGAAAAGTGAGCTTTCCGCGCCACATCGTGCCGATCCAGTTGAAGAAATTGAT
This sequence comes from Actinomycetota bacterium, assembly GCA_030863285.1. Next base: position 7,031 of record JALZCA010000091.1, read on the forward strand.
GCCGGTCTGGATCGCGATGAGCATCGACGTCGCCGCGAAGAACGGGTTGTCGACCGCGCCCGTCGTGAACATGTGGTGCGCCCAGACCGAGAAGCTATAGGCGCCGATCAGCAAGGTCGCGAATACGAACCCCCGGTACCCGAAGACGGGCTTTCTGCTGAAGACGGGAATGATCTCCGTGAGCACGCCGAAGAACGGAAGGATCGCGATGTAGACCTCGGGATGGCCGAAGAACCAGAAGAGGTGCTGCCACAGGATCGGGTCGCCTCCCTGCGAGGGGTCGAAGAACCCGCCCCCGAAGTTGCGGTCGACGAACAGAGCGACGAGCGCGGCGGTCAGGACGGGGAAGGTGAACAGGATGAGGGCCGACGTCACGAGGATGTTCCAGCAGAAGATCGAGATGCGGAACATCGACATGCCCGGCGCCCGCATCGCGAACACGGTTGCGAGGAAGTTGACGGCCCCGAGACTGCCCGAGACCCCGCTCAAGGCCAGGCCGATGACCCAGAGGTCGCCGCCCGTTCCGGGAGTGTAGGTCGACTCGGACAACGGTGGGTAACCGGTCCATCCGAAGGAAGCGGCTCCGTTCGTCGTGAGGAAGCCGGAGAGCGCAACCAGCCCGCCGGCCACGAACAACCAATACGTGAGCGCGTTCACGCGCGGGAAGGCAACGTCGGCCGCGCCGATGTGCAGCGGAACGAGGTAGTTCGCGAGTCCGATTCCGAACGGGACTATGAAGAACAGCATCATCACCGTGCCGTGCATCGTGAAGAGCTGGTTGTAGGTGGACCTATCGACTACCTCGACCCCCGGCGAGTACAGCTCGGCCCGCATGATCAACGACATGACACCCGCGACTGCGAAGAAGGCGAAACTCGTGAACAGATAGAGGATCCCGATCTTCTTGTGGTCGGTCGTCGTGAGCCACGAGACCAGGCCCCCGCGCTCCGTCTCGTCCGGCCGGCCTACTCGATCCAGGGTCGCGTCGACCATCACGCATCACCTTGCTCTTGCTCGACCCATTCCTCGAAGCTCTCGGGCGACACCGCGCGCACCGTGAAGGTCATCCGGTCGTGGAGCAGTCCGCAGAACTCGGCACAGAGGCCGTCGTAGGTCCCGGGTTCGTCGATGCTGAACTCCAACTGGTTGACCTTGCCCGGGATCACGTCCCGCTTGATCAAAAACCTCGGGACGTAGAAGTTGTGATCGACGTCGCTGGCGAGCAGGACGAACCTGAGGTCCCGCTCGACCGGCACGACCAGCTCCGGCGGGTCCTGCGCCGTCCCGACAACCCTGATCCCGAGCTCGGCGTAGTCGAAGCGCCATCCCCACTGGAAGGCCGTCGTCTCGATCGTGACGTCGGGATCCTCGACCTGCGCGGTGACCTCGTTCTGGGCGATCATCGAGAGCACGAACAGCACTACGACGATGACCTGTGGGATCGCGAACCAAACGATCTCCAGCTTGACGTTGCCTCGCGTCTGTTTCGGGAGCTCCTCGTCGCCCTGACGCGCTCGATAGCGCAGCGTCACCCACGCGAGCAGCCCTACAACGAGGACGAACACACCTCCCGCAATGACCCCGAAGATCTCGTAGAGGCCTTTGACCGCGGTTGCCTCGTCCGTTGCAGGCTCGGGCGCGCATCCTCCTGCGGCGAGGACGGCAACGACGACGAGCGCCAACCGTGTGATCCGGGAGCGCGGCCCGCCTGGAGGAGGCATATGTCGCGAGATTACAGGCGCACAGGGACCCTTGCGCGAGTAGCCTGTGGTCCGTGCAGACGACGACCGGCGCCCGCGCGGATCTCGACGACATCGAGCGGCGGCTGCAGCCGCGCCTCGTGCGCGAGGCCGCGCTCGACGACCTCAACGAGTTGTTTCGCTCCGGTCATCCTCCGGAGCCGCCACCCAGCGGGTTCCTTTCCGGAGCACTGGTCGCGACCACGGTCGCGCGGCCCCTCGACGCGCTCGCAGGGCGATTGAAGGACGTCTACATGCCGTGGCTGGGCAAGTCGTTCGCTCCCGAACGAGGCGAGGGGATCAACGTTCTCAAGGCGTCGGCCAGATCGCAGATGAAGGTGCTGTGGCCCGGATACGAGGCGCGCGAGACGACAAATTCGACCTTGGAGGCTTTCTCGTTCAGGACCCGCGTTGCTCCCGGCGCGCTGGATCCGAACGTCGACGTCCTCAAGATCGACTACGACTTCGAGGCAAATCCAAGCTTCATCATCCGAAACGTTCTCGACGAGCTCGTGCAGATCGACGACGGGCTCTACCTCGGCAAGATCTTGTACCGGATGCGCAACGCGACGAGCGCGATCGGTTTCTTTTCGCTTGGTTCTGGGAACGGCGCTTGATCGACTTCGAGCTTCCCGAAGACATCAAGGAGATACAGCGCAAGGTCGCCGCATACGTGCGCGAGCATGCCCTTCCAGCCGAGGCGGAAGCGGCCGGAAGAGAGGTCGACTACGAGGGCGAAGAGTTCAACAAGGTCCTGAACCGTCTACGTGACGAGGCGCGGGCACAGGGCATCTACAACCCTCATCTTCCGCCGGAGTGGGGCGGGCTCGGCCTCGGCCCCCTCGGGATGGCGATCGTGTCTCAGGAGTGCGGAGTCTCCGGACTGGCGTCGTTGGGACTGAACGCGATGGCGCCGGATGAGGGCAACATGCACCTTCTGTTGCACGCCGGCACGCCCGAGCAGAAAGAGCAGTACCTCCGACCCCTTGCCGAGGGACGCATCAGATCCTGTTTTGCGATGACCGAGCGCGCCGCGGGATCCGATCCGGCGGGCATCGCGACGGCGGCGGAACGCGACGGCGACGGTTGGGTCCTAAACGGCGAGAAGTGGTTCATCACCGGGGCGATGGGGGCCGCGTTCGCGATCGTCGTCGCGCGCACCGACCCGGACGCGAAGCCGCGCGATGGTTACTCGCTCTTCTTGGTCTCTGCCGACAACCCCGGCTGGAACGTCGTGCGCGAGATCCCGGTCATGGGAACCGAGGGGCCCGGCGGCCATTGCGAGGTGCTGGTGGAGAACTGCAGGGTCTCGCACGACGCGGTTCTCGGAGAGGTAGGCGCGGGCTACAAGCTCGCCCAGGTCCGACTCGGCCCCGCTCGTCTTGCGCACTGCATGCGGTGGATCGGCGTCGCCCAGCGCGCGCTCGACCTCGCCGCCGACCGCTCGCTTACCCGCGAGACCTTCGGCAAGCCACTCGCTCGCCGCCAGACGGTCCAGAACTGGCTCGCCGACTCGGCTATCGACCTCTACGCGAGCCGCCTGATGGTGCTGCACGCCGCCTACCTCATCGAACGGGGCGACGAATACCGCCAAGAGGTCTCGATGGCGAAGGTCTTCATCTCGGAAGCCCTCGAGCGCGTCGTCGATCGCGCGCTGCAGATTCACGGCTCGCTGGGCTACTCGACCGATATGCCCTTGGAACGTTTCTACCGAGACGCGCGCGCGGCGCGGATCTACGACGGTCCCTCGGAGGTACACCGGATGGTCATCGCTCGGAACCTGCTCAAGACGGCGATGTCGGGGGAGGGGACCAAGCCGGCGACGGGGAACCTGGCGTGACGACGCCCCTTCCACCACTCGTCGATGAAGAGGCGCTCTCCGCCTACTTAGACGACCGTCTCGGCGACTCGATCCCCGTCGAGGTGGAGCGTCATCAGGCCGGGCACTCGAACGAGACTTTTTTCGTCACGAGGGGAAAGCTCGAGCTCGTGTTGCGCCGCCCGCCGCGGGGAGCCTTCCTTCCCACCGCCCATGACGTTGCGCGCGAATACCGGGTCATCTCCGCGCTGGCCGAGACG
>JALZCA010000094.1 GCA_030863285.1 Actinomycetota bacterium
GGTGGGGCCGCATCTGCCTCATGACGTCGAGCTCGATCAAGCAGCCGATCCCGACGCTGGCCCTGTCGAACACCGCTCGAGCCGGCCTGTGGGCGTGGGCGAAGACCGCCGCGGCAGATCTGTTCGAATCCGGTGTCACGCTCAACCTCGCATGCCCGGGGTTGCACGCTACCGATAGGGTCGCCGAGCTCGGCGGCGTAGCAGAGGGAAGCCCGATGGGGGATCCGGCCGACTTCGGCCGCGTGGTGGCGTTTCTGTGCTCCGAGCCGGCGGCGTTCGTCTCCGGCGCCGCCTTGCAGGTGGATGGGGCGAGGACCGTCGGCCTGCTGTAGGCCGCGGCTACGCTAGCGAGCGCCGACGTCTAGCCAGCGAGGTCTACGACGGAAAACGAGCGAGAACGCCCTCTGACCCCCGACGAGCTCGTCGACGAGGCGAGCATGGAGTCGTTCCCGGCAAGCGACCCGCCCTCGTACTGGGCGCGCGACACCTCGAGCGCAGTCGACGCACCAGCTGCGCGGCTCGAAGACGAAGGCTCCGACGCGGGATCGAGCGGCTAGCAGACGCGCGCGTTTGTCGCGAATCCCCTTGCAGAGAAGTCGGCGGAGGTCGATGCTCTTGACCGTGGCCCGCGTCAACTTCAGCCCCGGCGAGTCCGAGCGCATCGCGAAGGTCGCGCGCGAGCTCGACGAGGCGATCGAGGAGTTCTTCGCCGACGCGCGCCCGCGGCTCTCGTGTGAGCAATGGGGGCTTCTCACGACGTATGCCGCGGCGTGCGTGCGCCGAGCACTCGAGGTCGGAGCCATGCTCCGCGCGGTCGTCGACTGCCACCCCTCCTGTCACCTGCCCTACCCGGCAAGGGGAAGAGAGACCTTCGTGCGCGCGGGCCTGGCCGCGTGGCGCGATTCGTTCGCGCCCATTCCCGAGGTGTGGCGTCTGGCGTCGGTCTCCCACGCGGTCCCCGGCGGAGAGCAACGGGTTCAGGCCGACGTGGAGACGCTCGAGGTGATGGCGGCGAACCGGATGTTCGCATCTCTCGACGACCAGTCGGCGTCGTTCCTAAGCCCGATCGACTAGACCAGCTCGACGCGAAGCTCAGGCCGGTTCGGCTTCGGCGCCCTCGGAGTCTTCGCCCCAGGTCGCGACCCAGTCGGCGACCGCGTCCACCACCGAGCCGAGCGCTCGCCCCTTGTCCGTGAGCGAATATTCGATGCGCACCGGGGTGGTCGGAGTCACGGTTCGCGTGACGATCCCCTCGGCCTCGAGCTCCTTGAGGCGCTCCGACAGGAGCCGATCGCTCAACCCCGGCACCGCCGCCAGGATGTCGCTGAAGCGGGTGGTACCGGCGAGCATCGACCGAATGATGGCGCCCGTCCAGCGCCGTCCGATGATCTCTATGGCCCGCGTGTAGGCGGGGCAGAAGGGCGCCAGGGGCTCGATCCTCTCGCGCTGTGCCATGCGGGAATGATACTGCGCTCGCCGACGTTAAACAAGTCAATTACGAAATGCTAGGTTCTTATATAGAGTAAGAAACCTGGACAGCGGCTGGCGAAAGAGAGGGTGCGACATGGCTTGGACGATCGATCCGGCACACACGAGCGTGAGCTTCATGGCCCGTCACATGGGGCTTTCCAAGGTGCGGGGGCAGTTCGACAGCTTCCGCGGGGAGGTCGAGGGTGACCCGAACGACCTCACGACCGCGAAGGCGCGCTTCGAGGTCGACATGGCGAGCGTCGACTCCGGCAGCCCCGATCGCGACGCGCACCTCAAGAGCGCGGACTTCTTCGACGTCGAGAAGTACCCGACGATGAGGTTCGTGAGCAAGGAGGTACGCCGGGAGGGCGACGCCTACAAGGTGATCGGGGACCTCACGATCAAGGATGTCACCCGCGAGGTCGAGCTCGACTACGAGCACGGCGGCGACCTTCACGACCCGTATGGCAACCGCAAGCTCGGCGGCGCGCTAACGGGAACGATCAAGCGCAGTGACTGGGGCCTCAACTGGAACGTCCCGCTCGACAGCGGCGGCTGGCTCGTCAGCGACAAGATCCAGCTTGAAATCGACCTTCAGGTCGCGGAGAGCAAGGAGGCCGTCGAAGAAGAGGTCAAGGCCGAGAGCGAGATCAGCGCCTAAGTCTCGAACGTGTTCAGGCGGCGCCTCGATGCGCTGGGACCTAGCGGCCCCCGGAGGATCCGGGGGCCGCGACGCGCCCGACGCCTTAGTGCTTCGGCTTGACCGCGGCGATGCGCTCGACGATCCCGGCTCGGAACCGATCGCGTTCCACGACGTCGAAGCCGGCGGCCACGACGTGGGGGAAAGGCCGGCGCGTCATGTGCTCGCCCTCGAACCTGATCGAGGCGGCCTCGATCGCCCGCTGCGCCCAGCGCAGCGGCGCGGCCGTGCTTCTCACGTGATCCACGAGCAGTAGTTCGCCACCGGGACGGAGCACGCGCTTCATCTCGGCGATCGCTCGTCTTTCGTCGGGGATGTTGCACAGCGAATACGTGCAGACGACCGAGTCGAAAGAGGCGTCGGCGAACGGGAGGTCGTGCGCATCGCCCTCCCGGAGATCGACACTGCGTCCCAGCTCCTCGGCGCGCCGCCGAGCCAGCGCAAGCATTTCCGGCACCAGGTCCAACCCGACGAGGCGCGCGTCTTCGGGGTAGTGCGCAAGGTTCAGCCCGGTTCCTATGGCCACCTCGAGGACGTCACCACGGGCGCGACCGCATGCCCATCGCCGGTGTTCTTGCCCGAGGAAGCGGCGCTCGAGGAAACCGATCCTCTTGTCGTAGTCGGGCGCCTCCTTGCTCCACGCCCGGCGGCGAAGCTCGTTGGCCTCCTGGAGGTCGATCGGCGTCATGACAGGAGTGTCGCGCGAGGAGCAGCCGTCTTCGGTTCTCGGGGGCGCTTAGCCGGTCAGCGTTCGACGGCGTCCAGACGGCTCTTCGTCGCCTCCTCGATCAGCGCTTGTTCTCGGGCGCTGATATCTGCATGCTCCAGCGAAGCGGCGATCTGCTCGGGGGACTGAGCGAACGTCACGGCGGCCACGGGATCAAAGGTCGCCCTGCCGGCCCCCCTGTATCGCCAGCAGACGTTCTTGCACAGGCGCGGACCGTGTGTGGTCGCGAGCACGCCGATCCCGGTCCCCTCCTTTTGCGGTCCCTTCCACGAGCGCGCACAGCGGCCGAGGCAGCCGTCGACGAATGACGCGTACGGCAGGCCGTTCGGAGCGATTACCGCCTCGATGAAGTCGACGAGGTACTCGCACCGGGTTGCAGCCACGCACATCTGCCCCCGTCCGATCGGGTCGCGGCCCGTGGCGATCGTCGTTCGGAAGCGAGGTTTCTTGGACAGCCCGTTGGTGCTCGTCGTGAAGTTGGCGCCCCAGGCGACGTTTCGGACCCACTTGTCGGTGGGCGGCCCGTCCGCGTAGCCCTTGGTGCCGTAGCCCTTCGGAAGGTCGTTCGTTCCCGGGTAGGTGATGGTGACCTTTCCGGGATCGCCCGCGACGATGACGGGCATGTTCGCAGTCCAGCCCCTCGCGACCTTGATCGAGTTCGACCACTTCTTTCCGTTGTTGCGACTGGTCGCGTAGTGCAGGAAGCCGCGCTCATCGATGAACGCGGCGTACAGGTTGCCCTTGGAATCGACCGATACCGTCGGGTCGACGAATGGCGTATCGATGTTCGCGATCACCGACTTGCGCCACGTCATGCCGTCGTCGTCGCTGATGTAGACCATAGGTTTCGTTCCGCACCGCGACGTCGGGAGGTAGACCCGCCCGTCCGGAGAAGCGGCGAGGTGACCGTGCTGCGCGCCGCACAACTGGGCGGCTTCCTCGTTCGCATAGGCGGGAACCGCCGGCCCCCACGAGAGGCCACCGTCGAGGCTGCGGGAGCACATCGCCGCGTAGACCGCGTTGACGCATTGATGGAGGACGTTCGGGTAGCCGACGGTCTGGGTCGTGCGCGGCTTGGCGGCGACCATCGTTTGGTGGTCCCACACGACCGTGGGGCTACAGCCGCGTGGGTTCGACCGCCAGATCCGCCCGCCGTCGTCCGAGAACGACATCACCGAGCAGGTCAGGATCGGCGCCATGTGGAAGGTGAAGATGCGGTCCGTCCCCGGATCCACGTAGATGTAGGGATCGTTGGTCTCGGGCGGGTTGGAATGACCGGTCGGAACCGTCGGCCCCACGTCTTTCCAGGTGCGACCGCCATCGCGCGACTTCGCGATGCTGGCCCGCCAGCCGACCGCTACGCCTTGCGATGGCGTGGTCGAGAAGTAGATATCGCCGTTGGAGGTCGCCCCCAGAGTCGGCTCGAACGTCTCGAAGCCGATGTTGTAGGCCGTGCGAGGAGCAAGGGTCCTCCCCGCGGCTCCACCGCCCAGCGAAGCGAGAACCATGAGAGTCGCGAGCACGGCAACTCCGAGCATCGTCCGGGCGGATCGATCCACGTTGATGACCCCTTCCTTCGTCCTGGCGCGCCTGAGCCGGTCCCTGACCTATTGGGCACCAGGAGCGAAAACCCTTTTCTGCGGCACCGATCCGCGTCGTGGCTGCGCGATAGTCCTCGCCATGAGCCTTCGCCGACTCGAACGCAGGAATGGCGCCTCGCGGGCGCGCGAGGTCCGCAGCCGCCTCGGCTCGGCCCGCCCGGCGGCCCCCGTGGGCCCGGCGTCCGCGTGAGGGGACTCGGCTCCCTTATCAACCTAGCGTCGGTCGCGACCGGAGGCCTTATAGGCGTAGCCGCCGGCCACCGCGTAGGCGAGGGCGTGCGACGCACCGTCATGCAGGGGCTGGGGCTCGTGACGCTCGCCGTTGCCGTTGTGGGATTGGACCCATTGCGGGACGCCGACGAGGGCCTGAAGCGCGCCGTTATCGCGATCGTTTCGATCATCGTCGGCGGGTTCCTCGGCGAGACGTGGCGCCTCGAGGAGCGACTCGAGCACGCCGGTGAACGGATGCGGAGCAGGTTCGGCCTCGATGAGCAAGAGACGCCCGGCGCCGCCTCCGACTCGTCCTTCGTCGAGGGGTTCGTGGTCGCTTCGACCGTGTTCTGCGTCGGCCCGCTGACGATCTTGGGGGCTATGGAAGACGGCCTCGGCCTCAGCATCCGATTGCTCGCGATCAAGAGCACGCTCGACGGATTCGCCGCGATCGGATTCGCGTCGGTATACGGCTGGGGAGTGCTGGGGTCGCTCATCACGATCGCCGTCCTGCAAGGAGGTGTCACGGCCGCGGCCGTGTTCGTCGATCCGTTGCTGACGGGCGAGGTCCTGGCTCAGCTCGGCACCGTCGGCAGCTTGCTCG
>JALZCA010000095.1 GCA_030863285.1 Actinomycetota bacterium
CCGAGCATCTCATCGGGCGTCTTTACCGCTGCGATACGTGCAAGGCGTCGATTAAGAACTGGGTCGAGCCCGACTCGCAGCGGCCGCAGCAGGGCGCGAAGGACAAGGAACGCTCGACCGGCTGATCCGGTTTTCCCTCGCCCTCCGCCTACAGGAGGTCCCGCAAGACCCTTGTCGTTGCCCCGCTCGCTGAGTCTTCTGCGAGTAGCGCTTCCACATCCTCCATCGTGTCGATGTCCAGTGCGAGGCGGGGCAGATTCAGGATCGAGCACCGAAGTTTTGCCGCCTCGGCGTCCGCTGCGTGCGCGCGCAAACTCCCCTCGCCGAACCTCGGCTCGAGGGCATCAGGGGGGCTGAGATAGAGGGCGTTGGTCCCTCCGCCGGAGCGCGCCGTGGCCAAGACGACGTCCGACGTCGCTCCCGTATCCACGAGGTCCCGAACGTCCTCGGCCGTCGCAAGCGGCACGTCGACGGGCAGGATCGTCACGGACTCCGCTCCCGCTCGCAGCGCGCTGGCGATGCCGCGAGCCAACGCTTGATTCAGGCCTGCGCCGGGATCGTCGACGACGTGAAGCCCGCGGTCGCGCGCCGCGGCTCGGACCTCCGGATCGTCGGTGATCACCGACCAACGCAGAAAAGTGGTGGCCTCACACCGGTCGAGAGCGTCCGCGAACAGCGCCCGCGACAACGCCAGGCGGCCCTCATCTCCAAGAACGTCGGCCAGCCGCTGTTTCGCGTCGTGCAACCGCTTGACCGGGAGCAGTCCAGCGTCCATAGCGAGCAGCCTAGCGACGCCATCGTCACCATCCCTATCCATCGTCTATAAAGCGGACGTGGACAACGGCGAGCGCAAGCACTGGAAGCACCTCTACGAGGAGATCGTCGCAACCGAGATCTGCTGCAGCTGCTCGGCCTGCATCGTCGCCTGTCCCCACAAGGTGCTCGAGCTGAGGGACTGGGACCCGATGCAGATCGACCCGAACTCGCCGTTCGACAATTGCGTGCACGGCGAGCAGGGATGCTCGTTGTGCGCGATGGCCTGTCTCAGGCTCGGCCCCGCGATCGACGTCATCGAGCAGAACGTTCACGGCAAGCGCCGCGACGAAAGCCAAGTCGAGGGGACCTATCGCTGGATGACGCTTGCGCGAGCGACCGAGAAGCGCTTTCTCGACAAGGGCCAGGACGGGGGAGCGGTAAGCGCGCTGCTGGCGTGGGGCTTCGATACGGAACGCTTGGACGGCGCGGTCGTGGCGGCTCCGTCCGACGACGTCCCCTGGCTGGACGAACCGAAGGTCGTGACGACTACCGACGAGCTGCTCGCCACCGCGGGGTCGCGCTACACCTACTGCGCCACGCCACTGGGTCTCAAGAAGGCGGTCGAGGCCAAGCTCAAGAAGGTCGCACTGGTCGGCGTGTCGTGCGAGTCGACCGCGGTGCGCCAGCTCGCCGCGGAGGGGATCAAGAGATGGGTGCGCCCGCTCAAGCTCGTGATCGGGCTCATGTGCACCGAGACCTTCGACTACGGCGCCTTCATGGAGGGCAAGGTCCAACACGATTACGGGATCCCGCTCTCACAGATCACCAAGGTCAACGTGAAAGGCAAAGTCATCGTCTCGCTTCAGAACGGCGAGGACGTCGAGATCCCGCTGCGCGAGGCGCGCCCTTTTGCCAACGAATGGTGCCATCACTGCCCCGACTTCGCCGCCGAGCACGCCGACCTGTCGTGCGGCGGGCTCGGGATGGAGGGCTGGACGATGATCCTCGTCCGCTCCGAGGCCGGCGAGGAGTACATCAACGCGGCCGTGGAGGCAGGGGTGCTCGAGCTACGCCCGGCCGAGGAGATGCCGTCTGCCCTCGACGTCATGTACCGGCTGTCGCGCAAACAGCGCGAGCGCATCCGCCCGGACGACCCCCACGCGAACCACCGCTGGCCGACCGAGCAGGCGCTCGCGGCCGCCCGAGCCGCCGATGCAGAGGTCGCCCAGTCCTAGGCAGGAAGGGCCGGGCGGCGCGTGCGTCGAGGGTCCGCGGGCGCGACAAACGAACCCCGGCAACGGGGTCCATCGAATTTCGCTAGAGAACGGGCGCTCGCGGTTGTTTAAGCGGCGCCTTCGTTCTCTTCGGCGAGGCACTCCGAACACCGGAACATCCGCGTGGCGCCGTTTCCACCACGGGTGACGGAGACCATCTCGCCTTCGACGACCTCTTCGATTCGCTGACACCAGGCGCAGCGGGCTTGCATGCCCTCGGGGAAGTTCCCCTCGATGACTGCAACGCGGCCGCGGTGAGCCTGGGGCTCGGTGAGTTTGCGCATGTCGATATTCTAGCGAACATCCGTTCGGATGGCGAATACCCTCGGGAGGGTTCTCGTCCGGCCCCCGGCCGCCGGCTAACCCGCCGGACGGTAGTGGTGGACGATCGGGCTCTCGCGAAAGAGGCGCCGCAGACCGGACAGCGCCTCCTTGTACTCGGCGCTCGCGGTCGCCGCGGCGATTGCGTCGGTGGAGTCCCAGCGCGAGATCGCCGTGACGTCGACGAGGTCACCCGAGTGCTCGTCGATGCCGATGTACCAGTCGATCCCCAGGCACCCGTCGAACTTCTCGAAAGCGGGTCTGACCTCCGTTTCGAACAGCCGGCTGCTTTCGTCGACGTCGTCGGGATCCACCGACGTCGTGAAGATGCGCACGATCATCGCCCCCACCTTTCTTGCTTCTCGTCGAGTGATCCCCGACCGGATCGCGGAGCACTCACACGTTCCAGGCCCCCCGGTTGAACATGCCCGCCAGCTGGGGGTTCAAGGTCAGTCGCCGTTCGCCCCGCGCGTAGTTGGCGGCGATGATCTCGCCGAGGCCCGGGTACTTGTGGACGATACGGACGCGGTCCTTGTCTATCTCGATGACGTTGTAGGACGGCCGCGTGTAGCCGCGCACCCGATGGCTCGACGCGGTGCCCGAGTTGACCAGCAGCATCTCGCCGAGTTGCCAGACGTTCGGGACGTGTTTATGTCCGCACAGCACGAGATTCACGCGCAGCTCGGTCAGCAGCGCGAGCACGTCGCCGGCGTCCCAGACCACGTTTCTCTCGCGTCCGGTTCCCGGCACCGGCACGAGGTGATGGTGCAGCACGAAGATGCGGAAGTCGTCCTCCCAGGCGTAAGCCTTGCGGATCCAGTCGTACTTGGTGTGCCCGATCTCGCCCTCGGCGAGGTCCGGCTTGGACGAGTTGACCGACACGATCGTGGCATGGTCGGCGGCGTCGTCCTCACCCGGCCCGAAGGGGATGCGCACGACCCTGTCGGACTTGCCGAACGCGTCCCTGAAGTGAAGGAAGCCGACGTTCATGAGGTCGTGGTTGCCCGGGATCACGACGAGCTCGAGCTCCCGCAGGCGGTCGAGGTACTTCTTGGCCTGACGGAACTGGGGGGCGTAGCCCTCGGCGGTGAGGTCGCCCGCCATCACGACGAGATCGGGTCTCAGGTCGAGGATCTCCGTTATCGCGTGATCTAGCAGCTCGCCATCGAACATCGGGTGTCCGCAATGGATGTCGGAGATCTGGGCGATGGTGAGATGGTGCCGTTCCACGTGGCTCCGTATGATAGGTGGCCTGTATTGGTTCGTACGGATTGCTTCTGAGGCGACGGTCGAAGGCTTCGTCGGCCCGGACACGCGGATAAGGCGATCCTTCGCCGGTCGTGCTTGACGGAAGGCAGGGATGGAGCCGACTTACCAGTTCGCCAGAATCATTCTGAAGCCGTGGCTCGCGGCTTGGTTCCGTTGGACTATCGAGGGAGACGAGCACATCCCGTCGAGCGGTCCCGCCATCCTCGCGTTCAACCACATCGCGTTCCTCGATCCCTTTGCAGCCGCATACGTGGTCGACCGGCGCGGACGTCGTCCGCGGTTCCTCGCCAAGTCCGAGCTGTTCCAGGACAAGAGGATCGCTTGGATCCTCAAGGGGGCCGCTCAGATCGAGGTCAAGCGCGGCTCGCGCGATGCGCCGATGGCGCTCGATCATGCTTTCGCCGCCCTCGAGCGCGGAGAGATCATCGTCGTGTTCCCGGAGGGAACGATCACCGACGACCCCAATCTCAGTCCGATGGCCGCCAAAACGGGCACCGCGCGTCTCGCGCTCGGTTCGGGCGCGCCGGTGGTCCCGTGCGCCCTGTGGGGAACGGCGAACATCTGGCCCAAGGGTTACGCGAAACGTTGGTGGCCCCCAAAGCAGGACGTCCTGGTGCGGTTAGGCGAGCCGATGCGCGTCTCGGGCGACCCGGATTCGTCGGAAGACTGGCAGCGGATCTCGCTCGAGGTCATGGAGAGGATCGGCGGGCTGGTTGCGAGCCTGCGGCCGGTGGTCCCCGACCGTCGTCGTCCCGGTCGTAAGAAGGCTGCGTGAAGACGGCCTTTATCGGGTCGGGGTCGTGGGGCACGGCCGTGGCCGCTCTCATGGCGAAGAAGAATCAATGCGACAGCATCCTGTGGGCGCGCCGCGCCGAGCTCGCGGAGACGATCAACCTCTTCCACGAGAATCCGGAGTACCTCCCGGACCTCCCGCTGCCCGAGAACCTGCGCGCGACCCACGACCTCGAGGAGGCCCTCAGTGGAGCCGACGTCGTCGTCATGGGTGTCCCCTCGCACGGGTTCCGCAACGTTCTGAGAGACGTCGCCTCGATCGCGGGTGCGGCCCCGGTCTACGTCAGTTTGACCAAGGGCTTGGAGATCGAGACCAAGAAGCGCATGTCCGAGGTGCTCGCCGAGGAGGTCGACGGTCTTGCTCCCGCGAAGATCGCGGTCCTAACCGGGCCCAACCTCGCCAAGGAGGTGGTGCGGGGTTTCCCCGCCGCATGCACGATCGCGTCGGCAGACCAGGGCACCGCCGACGGTCTGCGCGACCTCTTCCACACGGGCGCTTTCCGTTGCTATTCCAACACCGACGTGGCCGGGTGCGAGCTCGGCGGCGCGTTCAAGAACGTGATCGCGATCGCGGCCGGCATGGCCGACGGGATGGGCTTCGGTGACAACACCAAGGCGACGGTGATGACGCGCGGACTCGCGGAGATGGCGCGCTTTTCGGTGCGCTTCGGCGCGCAGCCGATTACGTTCCTCGGGCTTGCGGGAGTAGGGGACCTGATGGCCACTTGCGCGAGCCTGCAGTCGCGAAACCATTCGGTCGGCATCGAGCTCGGCAAGGGGCGCAAGATCGACGAGATCATCGGCTCGATGAACATGGTCGCCGAAGGGGTCAAGAGCTGTAAGCCGATCCGCGAGCTCGGACGAGACGCCGACGTCTGGATGCCGATCACCGACAACGTCGTAAAGGTGTGTCACGAAGGGTGTCCCGTGCAAGAAGTCGTCGAGGATCTGCTCGCCCAAGAGATCAGGTCGGAGTTCCACGGTATCCCGGATTACCCCGCGCTCGACTGAGACTGCTTGCCCGGCTGGTATCAGGAGCACTTCGCATCGTAGCGGCGGGATAACGCACCGGAAGCGATTACCAAAAGCTGTCCGAAATTCCCACAAAAGCACGCAAATCTCGGGAGGAGATCGCGCGTTTTGGTCGTATTGCCCGCGTGCCAGACGGGGTGTAGGGACCCCGCCCGGCAACGGCGGATCTCCGGCACAAGGCCGGACGCGAACAACAGGAGGTGGCCCTTGCACAAGGTCCTCGCAGTTGGTCGTGCCCACGTGAGTACCCTCGTGGGCATAGCTCTAATCATGGTTCTTCTCGCCGGGCACTTCGGGCAGGGCGCCGTCAACGCGCACCACGAGCCGGCCAACAAGTTTGCGGCCGCAGGGTCGGCCGTCGAAGACGTCGAGCCGAACACGGATCACGTCATTCTCAGCGAGACGATGAAAGTCTCTTCTCCGTTCGATCTCGCGCTCTCGGCCACGGCCGAATGCTCGATCCTCACCTACCTCCGCACGACCGGTAGCAGCACCCCGGGGGCCAGCGAGCTCTCGCGCACCGAGGGTCGCGTCGAGATGTGGATCACGATCGACGGAAAGCGAGTCCCCGTACAAACCGGAGACATCGACCCCCAAACGCCGGGAGTCCAGCAGGATGACGGCGAGGTCACGTTCTGCAACCGCGAGTACGAGCGTCGCGTCATCGACACCGAGGATGACGGTGACGGCAACGGCGACGGCATCGACGAGGAGCGGGACTTCATCCGCACGAAGAACGCGAACGCGTTTAACTGGTTCGCCCTCGATGTCGGCGCGAACTACGACGACCCGACGGTTCCCGCGGGCGCGGGCAACAACATCGTCCTCGTCGAGCTCTGGGCCCGCTACTACAAGGAGGGCGCGGACCCCTGTCAGGAGACCACGGCCGGCACCCAGGAGGACTGCTCCGACGCCTACGTCGGTAAGCGAACCCTGGTCGCTGAGCCCACCAACGCTTCGGTACACGAGGCGGTTCTTCCCGGTCCGGGCACGGGGAACTAACACAAGAGCAAGCAGTTGAACGAAGGGCCCGGCTTCGGCCGGGTCCTTCTTCATGTTTAGAGATCGCTAGCGCGTTGCCTTCAGAGCCTGATCGAGGTCCTCGATTATCTCGGCGGCACTTTCGATGCCAACCGCCATGCGGCAGAAACCTTCCGAGATCCCCACCGCCTCCAGTTGCTCCGGGTCCAACTGCGTGTGAGTCACGCTGGCGGCGTGCACGATCAACGAATGGGTACCGCCGAGCGACGCAGCAGGCGCGACCAACCGGAGCGCCTCCTGGAAGCGTGCGGTGCGCTCGCGGCCCCCGATCACGTCGAAGCCCAGCGTTCCGCCCCCGCGCCCACCCAGCACCGAGTCCGCAAGCGGCTTCGAAGCATCCGAGTCGAGCGCCGGGTACCACACCGCGGAAACGTCGGAGTGATCCGAAAGGGCGCGGGCAACCGCGAGCGCGTTCTCACTAGTCCGTTCCACACGCAACGCCAATGTCTGTATGCCGCGCAGCGCGAGCCACGCGTTGAAAGGAGAAAGGGTCGGTCCGAGCTCGTAGGAGATCTCTCGCACGGGCTCCAAGAACGCGTCGTCGGCACAGACGACCCCTCCCATCAGGTCGTGATGCCCGCCCAGAAACTTCGTCGCCGAGTGAATCGACGCGGTCGCACCTAGCTCGATGGGGCGACAAAGGATGGGGCTTGCGAAGGTGTTGTCCACGACCAGGGGGACTCCGCGGCCGCGAGCGAGCCGCGCGAGCTCCGGGATGTCCGCCACGACGACGCGGGGGTTGCCTATCGACTCGCAATAGAGGAGCTTGGCGCCGTCGAGCGACTTTTCGATGCCGTCGAGGTCGTGCACGTCGAAGGTCTCGGCACGGATGCCGTAGCGCGGAAGCACTTGATCCAACAGGGCGTGCGTCCCTCCGTAGAGCTGGCGGGCTGCGACGATGCGGTCGCCCGCTTTGCAATGCCCGAGAAAGACGCAGGAAATGGCGGCCATCCCCGACGCGAACGCGAGCGCGCTTTCGCTCCCCTCGAGATCGGCGACGGCCACCGCGAAGGCGTCGATCGTGGGATTCGCCCAGCGCGTGTAGACGTACCCCGACCCCGCCTTGTCGCGCGACGCGACGGCAAACTCCGAAGCGTCGTCGAACGCGTAGGTCGTGGAGAAGTCGACCGGCGTTATGAGAGGCGCGCCGGGTTGGTCCGGAGGGACGCGCGGATGGACGACTCGGGTTTCTAGGTCCCTGTGGTCATCCTGCGAAGCGTGATTGTCTGCGTTCAGAGATGCACTACGGGGCAGGTCAGTGTGCGCGTAATGCCCTCGACGGACTGGATGCGCGCGACCACGAGCTTGCCGAGGTCGTCGACGTTCGGAGCGCTCGCACGCACGATCACGTCGTAAGGGCCGGTGACGTCCTCTGCAGCGTCGACGCCGTCGATTCCGCTGACCTCTTTGGCCACCTGAGCGGCCTTCCCAACCTCGGTCTGGATCAGGATGTATGCCTGGACCGTAGCCACACTTCCTCCTTGTCGAACCTCAGCGCTCGTTGCAGGGTGTCGGCTACTGTAGCAGGGACCCCCAAGCGCAAAACGGGCCCTGTCCCGCGACGCGACCGCGGGCGATTCCACATCAAAAGGTAGGCTTCGTTCCCCAAGAAGGAGACGTGCGGGTAATGGTTTCTGATCGGTTGGCAGGTATCGAGCGACCGGGAACGGTTCACAAGAACCTGAGCGTCGCGGAGCTCGTCGAGCAGTCGATCGCGCGCGGCGAATCGATGCTCGCGACCTCCGGAGCGCTCGTGACTCGGACGGGAGAGCGAACCGGCCGTTCGCCGGACGATCGTTTCTTCGTGTCCCACGGGGACGCCGCGCGGAATATCGACTGGGGCAAGGTCAACAAGCCCGTCGAGCCGCAGATCTTCGACAAGCTCCTCGATCGCGTACGCCATCACCTCGAAGGACGAGACCTCTTCGTCGTCGACGGATACGTCGGGGCGGACCCGGCTCACCGCATCAAGCTCAGAGTCATCGCAGAGCTTGCCTGGCACGCTCTCTTCGCGCGACAGTTGTTCCGCACGCCCGAGGCCGACGAGCTCGAGGGTTTCGAGCCGGACTTCACGGTCCTCGCCGCACCGAGCTACCAGGCCGTGCCGGAGCGCGACGGAACCAACTCGAACGCATTCGTGGGGCTCGACCTCGAGCGTCGTCAGGTACTGGCGGTCGGCACCTACTACGCGGGCGAGATCAAGAAGTCGATGTTCACCGCCGCCAACTACCTTCTCCCGTTCGACGGAGTGCTGCCGATGCATTGCTCGGCGAACGTAGGTCCGGACGGCGACGTCGCATTGTTCTTCGGACTCTCGGGCACCGGGAAGACGACGCTGAGCGCCGACCCGGCCCGGCGCCTGATCGGCGACGACGAACACGGGTGGTCGGACAACGGGATCTTTAACTTCGAAGGCGGCTGTTATGCGAAGTGCATCAACTTGTCGCGCGAGAAGGAACCCCAGATCTGGGACGCGATCCGATTCGGCGCGGTCGTCGAGAACGTCGTCATGGACGAGAGAACGCGCAGAGTCGACTTCGACGACGCCTCGATCACCGAGAACACCAGGGCCGCGTACCCACTCGATTTCATCCAGGGCTTCGTCCCCGAGGGCCGCGGGGGACACGCCCAGTCCGTCGTGTTTTTAACAGCGGATGCCTTCGGCGTACTGCCGCCGATCTCGGTCCTCGACGCGGACGCGGCGATGTATCACTTCCTGTCGGGTTTCACCGCAAAGCTGGCCGGGACCGAAGCCGGTCTCGGCGCCGATCCGCAGGCGACTTTCTCGGCGTGCTTCGGCGCGCCGTTCTTGCCGCTGACGGCGGGAAGGTATGCCGAGATGCTCGGCGAGCGGATCGACAAGCACGGGGCCCGCGTGTTCCTCGTGAACACGGGTTGGACGGGCGGGCCTTTCGGAGTCGGCGAGAGGATGAGCCTGCCGCACACGCGCGCAATGATCGCCGCGGCGACCTCCGGCAAGCTCGAAGGTGTCGAGACGCGCCGTCATCCCATCTTCAACCTCGACGTCCCCGTCACGTGCCCGGACGTGCCCAACGACGTGCTCGATCCCGCGTCGACGTGGGACGACCAGGACGCGTACGACGAGCAGGCGCTGCAGCTTGCCCGGATGTTCGTCGAGAACTTCGAGCGGTTCGAAGACAGCGTCCCTCCGGCCGTGGTCAAGGCCGGGCCGTCCGTCGACTGAACCGCGGACCCCTAGAGGCCGACCCGAGATATC
Source organism: Actinomycetota bacterium (assembly GCA_030863285.1). The sequence goes on from JALZCA010000095.1 coordinate 9,724, forward strand.
CGCGCGCCGGCGCGCCGTTCATCGGGAAAATGACGTGATGGACGAACGGTCGCTTGGGGACGTGGGGGAGTGGGGACTGATCGAGGCGATTCGAGCCCATCTAGACAACCCACCTCGAGGCGAGATTTGGTCCGGCGACGACGCCGCAGTCGTCGGAGTGACCCGCGAGAAGATCGTCTTCACAACCGATGTCCTCGTCGAGGGCATCGACTTCGATCTCGCCTACGCGCCGGCCGACTCCGTCGGGGCAAAGGCCATCGCCGCCAACGCATCGGACGTCGCCGCCATGGGCGGTCGCCCGCGCTGGGCCGTGGCCGCGGTCACGCTGCGGGCGGAGCTGCCCGAGGGTTTCGTCGACGGCCTCACCCGTGGGATGGCACAGGCCGCGGGAGCGATCGGCGCGGCCCTCGTCGGGGGCGACATCAGCGAAGGGCGCGAGGTCGTCGTCTCGGTCGCGATGGTCGGCGTGCTCGACGGCCGTGCGGTGACGCGCCACGGGGCTCGGGTCGGGGACCTCATCTGCGTCACCGGCGCGCTCGGGGGAGCGGCGGGGGGTCTGTTGCTGCTGCGCTCGAGCGGTGCAACGACCGAAGCCGGGCGCCGTCTCGTCGAGCGCCAACTCCGCCCCCGCGCGCGCACGGCCGAGGGGCCGCTCCTCGCCCAGCATGCGACCGCGATGATCGACGTTTCCGACGGGCTGGCGGCCGACCTCGCGCACATCCTCGATGCATCCGGGGTCGGGTGCCGGTTGCACCCCGATCGCATCCCGATCGACGCCGACCTCGAAGCCGCGGGCGCAGAGATGCCCGCCGACCTCCTCGGCCTCGCTCTGGCCGGAGGCGAGGACTTCGAACTGCTGTTCACGGTCGACCCTCGCGACCAAGAACACGTAGAGGAAGCCCTCGAAGGGTTGGAGACACCGTGGAGCGTGATCGGAGAGATCACGGAAAACGATCGACTCGTCGGAGACCGTAACCTTGACGCATGGAAGGGCAAGGGTTGGGAGCACCTGCGAACCAAGTAAGGGGCCTTCCGCGCGCGTTGACGATCGCCGGCTCGGACTCGGGCGGGGGGGCCGGCATCCAAGCCGACCTCAAGGTCTTCTTCGCGCTCGGCTGCCACGGCATGAGCGCGCTCACGGCGTTGACGGCTCAGAACACCGTCGGCGTAACCGGTATCTCCGAAGTCGACCCGGAGTTCGTCATCGCACAGGTAGATGCCGTCGCCGAAGACATCGGGGTCGACGCGGCCAAGACCGGCATGCTCGCCACTCCGGCGATCGTCGAGGCGACCGCGAAGGCACTCGACGCGAACGGCATCGACAAAGTCGTCGTCGACCCCGTCTCCGTCTCCAAGCACCGAGATCGCCTGCTGGCGGAGGACGCGGTCGACGCACTCCGCAACACGCTGATCCCGCGTGCGACGGTCATCACGCCCAACTTGTACGAGACGGGCCTTCTCGTCGGACGCGAGATCGAGTCGCTCGAGGACATGAAGCGCGCCGGTGAAGAGCTATTGGCGCTCGGCCCCCGCGCGGTGCTCGTCAAGGGCGGTCATTTGCAGGCAGAGCGCGCGGTCGACGTGCTGCTCACCGGAGACGACGTCATCGAGATAGACGGCCCGCGTTTCGACACCGAGGACACGCACGGAACCGGGTGTGCGTTGGCGGCGGGCATCACCGCGCGCCTTGCACACGGCGACGGCCTGGTGGAAGCGATTCGCTACGCGAAGGAGTTCGTTGCGGGAGCTATCGCGAACGGTCTGCGACTCGGCAGGGGATACGGCCCCGTCAATCCGGGATGGCGCCTACCCGGAGCGGCCGGCGGCCCTTCCCAGGACGAGGCGGCCCGCAAGTCCCCTCCGGCGCACTAGACCTCGTCGTCCGTAGCGACGTCATCGCTCTCCTTCAGATCCTCTAACGCGTACGTCTCGGTCCGCGTCCTGCAATCCAAGTACGTGACGAGGCCTGCCGCGGCCATGAACGACAACCCGAGACCCGTCAGAATCGTGAAGGCAAGCGCGGATAGAAGGCCCGCGTCGCCAAGGCCCCGAGTAGCCTGGAACACGAGGCCTACGAGCAATTCCCTGAACATCGCGACCGCCAGAGCCATGCACAACAAGTAGAGGAAGACCCGCAGGGCCTGGCCGGTCACGAGTTCTCGCGTCCTCCGCCAGGCCTCTCCCAGAGGTCGACGCTCGATTGCGAGGACTTGGGCGAGGACGGGCGGGCCGATCACCAGAAATGGCGCCACCCGGGCTAGAAGCACGGGGTCCAGCTGCGAGAGAACGAACGTCAACAAGGTAGAGATCATGGCGGCGGCGAAGACATGCGGAAGAGCGCCTCTCAGCCCTCTTCCGGCGCGCCCAAAGGAGACTCGCTGTCCGGCGAGCGCCGGGGCCATGATCCGAGCAGCCCGTGCTACCAGGATCGATCCAACGAAAGGAAGGGCGAAATAGAGGGCGATTCCAATCGCGGTGGTGACCGCGTCTGCCTCGAGCGAAAAGACAACGGCCACGTCAGCGAGCCCGAGCCCGAAGATCAGAAGCAGGAACGGGACGACGGCCGCCCAGCCGGCCACCCGGATGGTCCGAATGGAAGCAGCTATGTAACCGAGGAAATTGTTAGGAGCGAGGACTTCTTCAGCGGACGGACCCTTATTTCGGCCCTCTTCGCTCAAGTCCCGACGCGGCGCTTGGCTATCCAGCCGAGCACGAGCAGACCCGCGAGCGCAGCGGCCCCAATGGCAAGCTTCTTGCCCGCCTCGCTTGCTTCTACCTTGGCGCGGCCGACGAGCTCGTCGACCTTCTTTGCGAGCTCCTCGCGCGTCTCCTCTATCTCACTTACTGTTTGCCGAGGGTCTTGGCCCATTCCACGTCTTCCTTGATCGTCTGCTTCGTCAGCTCGGTGGAAACCGGCTTCGTCAGCTTCTTCTTGGCCAGCAAGGCCGCAACCGCGCCGATGATCAGCAAGATGACGGCGGTGACGATATCGGCCAGCCACCTCCACAATAGGTTATCGAGGCCGTCTCTGATCGCGAGGAGCAAGAAGATCAGGGCGAAGAAACCCAGGACTCCGGCGATGGCGATGATCGCAGCGCCCTTCGCCTTCTCCGCAATCGACTGGCCGAGCTCTGTCTTCGCCAGTTCGATCTCTTTGCGGAAGAGCGTCGAGAAGTCCTCGCTGATCTCCTTCATCAACTGTCCGGCGCTCTTGGACGAGCCTCCGGTCGACCCGCTCCCGGAGCTCGCGCTGCCGACGCCGTCGTTGCCGCTTGCCGCGCCGGAGTTGCCGACCACCGTCGGCGCGTCCGTCCCGCGATACCAGTCGTCCTCCGTCGGGCGCTCGTTCACGTGGTTCCTCCTTGGTCGTTCGTAGCAGGTTGCCTGGTAAGGCGTCGTTCGGCAAGCACGGCGTTCACCTCTGCCGAGAGAAGTGTTATCCGGGCGGACAGAAAACAAACGATGAGCAGAGTCGCGGCCGCTGCGAAAGCTCCAAACGTGGCGTTCCTCGACTCCTCGCCGCTGGCGACGAACACGCCCCCCAGGAACACGAGGAGGGTGAAGACGACGCCCGCAACGATCGACCCGGGAAGGACCTCTTTCCACGACTGCGCCTTTGCCGGCAGGACCTTGTAGGCGGTGGCGAAGACCGCGATCGAGATCAGTACGCCCGGGATCCGGAGCAGCAGGCCGGCGATCTCCCCGGCGACGTCACTGCCTTCGCTCTGGGCGCCCGCGACGCTGTTGACGACGATCGACAAAAGGAAGGCCGCTCCGAGGATCGCCAGCCACTTGAGCGATCGCAGCCTCTTCTCGAGAAAGTTCGGCTCCTCGTCGATGCGATGAACCTTTTTGAGCGCGGGTTCGAGCGCCACGATCGCTCCGGAGCCGGCGTAGAGAGCGAGCACGCCTCCGGTCAGCGCGAGCTCCTGGCGGGCCTTCTCGATCGCCGCGAACCCCCCGGGTTTGAGCGCGTCCCTGAACATCGGGAACGCCTGCATGCCTTCGCGGAACCTCTGCTGCGCGGCCGGGTCCCCGTCGGTGATGAATCCCAGAATTGCTGCGGTCAGCGCCAGCAAGGGGAAGATCGAAAAGAAGGTGTAGTAGGTGAGGGCCGCTGCATAGCTGCCGCCGTCGGTCTCCGAGAAGCGCTTGAACACGCGCACCACGACGTCGACCAGGCCGTACTTGGCGCGAGCTCGCTCCAGGCGCAGCTTCGCCTGGGCAACGGGTCTCTCTACGGGATTGTCCACGCCTCCATCGTTACCCGAACAACCCAAGCGTTAACGACAGGCC
>JALZCA010000165.1 GCA_030863285.1 Actinomycetota bacterium
TCGGCCGGGTCTTCCTTGTCGATCTCGACGCGCCCGTTGAGCTGCGTCATCGTCTCGGTGTCCAAGGTCGCGCTCACGTTGTTGAGCGCCTCTTCGATCGTCGGATCGAGGACGTCCTCGCGCACGATCGGCGTGATGTTCTCCGCGGTCTGGAGGTCCTTGTCGTCCTCGAGGACCACAAAGTCGTTGGCGACGATCGTGCTCGAGGTCGAGAACAGCAGCCCGACGTCGATCCGGCCCCCGACGAGAGCCTTGACGGTCAGTGGGCCGCCGACGTCCAGCTCCTCGAAGTCGCCGAACTCGATGCCATAGGTCTTCTTGAGCCCGGGGATGCAAAACGGTCGCTCGGGGCACTCGGGGGGGCCTCCGAGCGTCATCTCGCTCGCAATAGTTCCGCCGCCACCTCCGTCGCCGCCGGTCGGCTCGTCGTCGCCGCTTACACCCGACCCGCATGCACCGAGCGTCAAAGCCAGTGCAGCGAGGGTCGCCCCATAAGCGCGCTTGCGGAATCTCCGCATGGGTCCCTCCGATCTGTCCCTCGGGTTCCTTCTGACCCGCTATTCGGAGCAGAACCGCCCCCAGGATGCCGACATTCCGGCCTAGGCGGTTTTTCCGCGCAGAGTCCGGGAGCGGAAAAGACGAGGGCGCGGCCGCGAGGCCCGCCGTGGCCCGACCACGCGGCCGAGGAGTCCGAGCGCGATCTCGGTGGCGATTGCGAGCAGGGCGACGAGGATGGCTCCACCGAGCAGCTGGTCGCGTCCCGCCTCACCCTGAGCAAAACCGCTGCGAATGAAGCTTCCCAGCCCGTGTTGCCACCCCGCGTAGGCACCCAGCGTGGCCGTTGCAACAACCTGAACCAGCGCCGTGCGTAGTCCCGCGACTATGAGCGGAGCGGCAAGCGGGACCTCGAGCCTCAATAAGACGTCGCGCTCCGTATAACCAATCCCTCGCGCCGACTCGACGACGTCGGGATCCACACCTCGAATCCCCACGTAGGTGTTGGCCAGGATCGGTGGGACTGCTAGCAGGAACAGCGCGAAGAACGTGGCCCAGTAGCCGAGCTCCCCGGGAATGTCGAAGGTGAAAGGAAAGACGAGGCCCAGCACGCCAAACGACGGGAGAGCGCGCCCCAGGTTGCCGGTCGTGACCGCAAAAAACTCGTAACGGCGCCTGTGCCCAACATAGAAAGCGATCGGCACGGCCAGCACAGCGGCGAGCGCGACCGACTGGGTCGAGATCAGAACGTGCCCAATGATCCGCGCGACGATCCCGGTCTCGCCGGAGTAGTTCGCCGAAGAGGTCAGCCACGACAAGGCGTCCGAGAGGGTCTCCATGTCAGACCGTCCTCGTCGGGGCGCTGCGATCGGCCCACGGCGTTACCAGCCGTTCGACGCGCACGAGCAGGAGGTCGGTCACGACCGCGAGAGCAAGCGACAGCAACGCCCCGACAAACGAGAGAGTCGTGTCGAAGTTGTTCAGTCCTTCGAGGATGAAGCGACCCAAGCCGCCCTTGCCGATGATCGCCGTGACCGTGACGAGCCCGATCGTCGTCACGGTGGCCAAACGGATCCCGGTCATGATGACGGGCAACGCGAGCGGCAACTCGACGCGCCACAACATCTGACGGCGCGAATAGCCAAGCCCGTAGGCCGCCTCTTTCGCGTCGGCGGGAACGCCCGCGAGTCCAGCGGTGATGTTGCGGATAAGGATCAAGAGCGTGTAGGAAACGAGACCGATCTCCGCGGTCGTATACCCCGTCAACCCGGTGTAGGGGAGCAAGAAAGCGAACAGGGCGACGCTCGGGATCGTGTAGAGAATGCCGGTCACTGCCGTGATCGGCGTATAGGACCACTGGTGCCGGTACGCGTAGACCGCGAGCGGCAGCGAGATCGCGAGTCCGATGACGACCGCTATGAGCGTTAGCGTGACGTGCTCGACGAACTGCTCCCAGATCTCGCCGCGCTGGTCGGCCACCCGCGGCCAGTCGATAAGTGGCTGCGCCGAGATCACGAGGTGATCTCCTTCGAGATGCGCGCGAGGGTCAGGATGCCTCGATATCGCTGCCCTTCGGTCGCCACGACCGCCACTTGGGTTCGTGACGTCACGATCGAGTCGAGTGCCTGGCGCAACGTGCTGTCAACGGTCACATAGGCACTGAAGGGCCGGAATCCCGCGTCGCCGACCCGGCTGCACCCCTGCAGCGCCGCTTCGTCCACCCAGCCCAGCAACTCGCCGTCATCCACGCCGCTCGTCCAGTCGAAATCGAACTTCTCCATGGCGCGTCGAGCAGCGGCAACCGGCGCATCCGATGAGACGACCGGCCCCTCCTCGATCGCGATGTCGCCGACTCGTACCAACGCCAGGCGCTTCAGTCCTCGCTCGCTTCCTACGAACTCCGTCACGAAGTCGTTCGCGGGGGCGCGCAAGATCTCTTCCGGAGGCGCGAACTGCTCGAGGACGCCACGCTTGTTGAGGATCGCTATGCGATCCGACATCTTGATGGCTTCGTCGATGTCGTGCGTAACGAAAACGATGGTCTTGCGCAAACGCCGCTGGATGTCGAGGAACTGATCTTGCAGGCGTTCTCTGACGATGGGATCGACTGCGCCAAATGGTTCGTCCATGAGCATGACCGGCGGATCGGCCGCGAGCGCGCGAGCAACCCCGACGCGTTGGCGTTGTCCGCCCGAAAGCTCCGCGGGGTAGCGCTCGAGCAAGGCACCGTCGAGCTCGAGGATTGCTAGGAGCTCCTCGACTCGCGCGCCGATCCTTCGGTCGTCCCAACCGATCAAGCGCGGCACGACCTCGATGTTCTGTTTGATCGTCCGGTGCGGCAGCAAGCCGACGTTCTGGATGACGTACCCGATGCCCCGACGCAACGCGACGGGATCCTGCTTTGTCACGTCGGCGCCGTCGACGGAGATGGTTCCCGACGAAGGTTCGACGAGGCGATTGATCATCTTCATCGTCGTCGTCTTGCCGCAGCCGGAGGGACCCACGAGGACGACGGTTTCGCCCTCGGCGACATCAAGCGAGAGGTCCGTGACGGCAGCCTCGGCAGAGCCGGGGAAGATCTTCGAAACGTCTCTCAGAGAGATCATGGGATCGCCCACCAAGCCACTCCCTTACAAAAGAACGAACGTCGAGACGGCGCGCCTCCCGCCGATTGGAGAACCATGTGGGGCGCTCGATGTTCCCCATGGGTCACTGGGCATACTAGGAGGCCTGAGCTCGCGGCCCTCTATATAGTCCGAGGCATGGGCTCCCGACCAACGCGCGCACTGGCCTTCGTCGTGGGGGCGGGCGTGGTGCTGTGGCTCGCTCGCCTCAAGGCGCATGCCAAGGTCCCTCCGCCCGAGGGGCGCTGGCGCGAGGTCACCTCGGACGCGTTCGAGTAAGGGAATGCGGGTATTCCTGCTCGGCGCAAGCGGAGCCGCAGGCCGGCGAACCGCCGCCGAGTTGCTCCGGCAACCCGAAGTCGACGAGCTCGTTCTGTCCGGCCGCGACGCCGACGCGATAGCAAACCTCGAGCGCTCGATGGGGGCCGGCTCAGACCGCGTCCGGTCATTCTCGAGCGATGTACGCGACGAGCGGCTCGTCTCGCACCTGCGCGGTGCGGACGTCGTGGTGTCCTGCGCGGGGCCCTCTTACGAGACGGAGATGCCGGCAGTGCAAGCCGCGCTCGCAGCAGGCGTGTCGTTCGTATCGCTCTGCGACGAGCACGTTCCGTTCGAGGGCGTCCACGGTCTGCAGGACCGGGCGCGGGACGCGGGGATCACGATCGTTAGTGGTTGTGGCTTGAGTCCGGGTATCACCAACCTGCTGGTCGCGTACGCGACAAGAGAGCTGGATAGCGTCGATGCAGTAGACATATCGCTTGCACGCTCGTCGACGGAGTCGACCGGCCTCGCTTCGGCGCGGCACTTCCTCTATGAGCTCTCGGTCGACGCGATAGCACTCGAGGATCGACAGCGCGTGACCGAGCGCGCCGGCACGGGTCCGAAGCTCGTCTACTTCCCCGAACCTGTTGGTTGGGTCGAAACCTTCTTCTGTGGACATCCGGAAGTGGTGACCCTGCCGCGGACCCACCCCTCCATCGAGGCAATCGAGTTCCGGATCGGACTCATCGAGCGCATCACGATGGACACGGCGCGCGCATTCTCGGCGACGCCTGCGGCCGCAAGCGACACGGCTCGCCGCGCCTTCGTGAAGCTCACTCGGCCCCTCAGACCGCTCATCGACCGGCTACCACCGACGGGCCCGCCGTGGACGGCCGCGCGCGTGGATACTCACGGCCTCAGGAACGGGACTCCTGCGACCATTTCCTTGGGCGTGGTCGACCGCCTGCTCAACTTCGCGAGCATCCCGCTGACGCTGGCCGCACTGCGGTTGGGTGACGAGTCGACTGCGACCACCGGTGTTCTGCCACCGGAAGAGGCCTTCGACGTCCCAACTTTCCTGCGCGACCTCACGCAACGAGGGATCTCCATAGCTCGGCTCGAACCGCGGCCCGTTTAGAAGGTTAGTCGCGCTCGACGAACGTCATGTCGATGCCGCCGATGACGTCGGCGACGATGTTGTAGAGAAACGCGAGGAAGAGGTTCACGAGCGACATGAGGATCGCCGCGGTGAGGCCGATGAAGAACGCCCACTTCTCGACGAAGGAGAGGCTGACCTCCCAGCTACCCGCGACCGCGAACGCCTCGCGTACGCCCTCCACCAGTTCGAAGCCCCCGGCCGCCTGAACTATCCAGTAGAGAATCGCGACGAACACCATCCAGAGGATGAGAAAGCATCCGTAGAACATGAGCGATACCTTCAGGACGCTGAGCGGGTCGATGTGCCGAAGGGTCCGGCGGACGCGGCGTACCTGCCGCACGCGCCGCGTGCGTTGTCTGGTCGCAGGCGGGGGACGCCGGCGGGGCGGCGCGTAGATCGGCTCGTCGTCCAACAATCCCGAACGGCCGGCGCGGTCGGCGCGGTCCGTCGACAAGGCCTCAGCCGGCGACGCGCCGGGTGAATCGTCTGCCGGGGTTGTCGGAAAGGTCTCGAGCGGGTCGAACATCGCCCCCGTTGCTTCCAGGTTCGACGCGGGCGCGTCCGCCGAGCGAGCACGCCTGGATTGCGTGCTCCGGTTGTTGGGTTCTCCCTTGGTTGAGGCCACTCGGTCTCCCTAGCGCTCGAGCATCGCCCGATCGCTTCCTATGCCCCTCATCCTGACGGTGTGGTGATCATGATGCCTGGTAAAACGGCCGGGCACCAGCACACTCCCGGCTCGCTTGGTACCCAAAGCATCGGCAGGTACCCCTTAGGTCTCCAATTTCGGCTGGGTTTCCTCCTCGGCCACGTTCACGACCGGCGCGACGGCGGAGATGCTCGCGCCCGCCGGCAGCTGCATCGCGCGGACCCCGGTAGCGTGTCTCCCCTGGCGCGAGATGCTCTTGGCCCCCACCCGGATGACCTGGCCGTCGTTCGAGATGAGGAAGACCTCGTCGTCTCCGGCAACGACCGAGGCACCAACGATCGGCCCCCTCGGCTTGGTCAACTTTGCCGCGATGACCCCCTTGCCGCCGCGCCCCTTGCGAGGGAAGTCCGAGAGCTTGGTCCGCTTGCCGTAACCGAACTCGGTGACGATCAGTAGCTCTTCACCCTCGTCGATGACCTCGCACGCCACGACCTCGTCGTCGTCGTCCAAGCGGATCCCGATCACGCCGGTAGCCGTCCGGCCCATGGGCCGCACGTGGTCCTCCTTGAACCTGATGGCCTTGCCCTTGCGAGTGATCAACAAGATGTCGTTCTTCCCCGAGGTCGGCTGCACTCTTACGACTTCATCGCCGTCCTTGAGGTTCAGGGCGATGATCCCTTCTTTTCTGGACGAGTCGTACTCTCGGAACAGCGTCTTCTTGACCATGCCGCGCCGGGTCGCAATAAGCAGGTAGCGATACGACTCGTAGTCGCGCGTATCGATGACCGCCGCAACCCGATCCTCGGGCCGCATCGGCACCACGTTGACGACGGCCGTGCCGCGAGCGGTCCGGTCTCGCTTCGGGATCTCGTGCGCCTTGAGCCGATAGACGCGCCCGGTCGTGGAAAACAGCAGCAGATAGGAATGGGCGGTGGTCGTGAGGAGGTGGTCGACGATGTCGCCCTCTTTAAGAGCAGCTCCCTTGACCCCGCGGCCCCCCCGTCCCTGCCGGCGATAGGTGTCGAGCGGGACGGTCTTGACGTAGCGGTCCCGCGACACCGACACGACGAGGTCCTCGTCCGCGATGAGGTCTTCGATGTCGAACTCGCCCTCGTCGGGAACCAAACGCGTGCGACGCTCGTCGCCGTACTTCTCCCGCACTTCCTTCAGCTCCGTTGCGATGATTCCCCGAACCTTCGCGGGGTCGGCGAGGATCGAGCGCAACTCGGCGATCGTCTTCTGCAGCTCCTCGTACTCCTCTCGGATCTTGTCCTGTTCGAGCGCGGTCAGGCGTCTGAGTTGCAGATCCAGAATGTGTTGCGCCTGCGTTTCGGTGAGCCCGAATCGGGCCATCAGCCCCTGACGCGCCTCCTGGGTGTCCGCTGCCGCCCGAATCAGCTCGATGATCTCGTCGATGTGGTCGAGGGCAATGATCAGTCCCTCGAGGATGTGCGAGCGCTCTTCCGCCTTTCGCAAGCGGTAGCGGGTGCGGCGCAGGATCACGTCGATCTGGTGCGTGATGTACGCCTCGATGACCTCGGCGATGTTGAGCGTGCGCGGGACCCCGTCGACGAGTGCCAACATGTTGATGCCGAAGTTGTCCTGGAGCTGAGTCCGCTTGTAGAGCGTGTTCAAGACAACCTGGGGCACGGCGTTTTTCTTGAGGTCGATGACAAGTCGCATGCCGTCTCGGTTCGATTCGTCTCGCAGGTCGGCGATCCCCTCGATGCGCTTGTCTTTGGTATTCACGAGTTCCGCGATCTTTTCGGCGAGCCGCGCTTTATTGACCTGGTAGGGAAGCTCCGTCACGACGATACGAGGGTTCCCCTTCGGACCCTCCTCGACTTCGCAAACGGCTCGCATCTTCACGGACCCACGGCCGGTCGTATAAGCCTCCTCGATTCCTTGGCGGCCGAGGATCAATCCACCAGTCGGGAAGTCCGGACCCTGAATGTGGCGCATAACGGCGCGCAACATCTTTCCTTTGTCCTCGGCTAGTTCGGGATGCTCGAGCACGTCGACGACGGCATCGATTACCTCCGTGAGGTTGTGCGGAGGGATGTTCGTAGCCATGCCGACCGCGATCCCGGTCGAGCCGTTTACGAGAAGGTTGGGGAAACGCGCCGGCAGGACAACCGGCTCTTGCGTCTCGCCGTCGTAGTTGGCCTGGAAGTCGACCGTCTCCTCGTTGATCTCCCGCAGCAACTCCATCGACAACCGAGACAAACGGCACTCGGTGTTGTGGCTGATGAACCCGTTTGAGACAAAGGAATGGTCTTCACTGTCGACCCGGATCGAATAGACGGGTTGCAGCCCGGCAGGCGTGATCGAAGCGACGCGAGCGAAGTAGAAGTTCCCGTCGGTAAGGGGCTCGATCACCGACTTGGCCTCGTCGGACTCGATACGACCCAGGATCTCGGAGGCGTCCCGCTCCCAACGCTCGATGCGGTCGATGTTGTGGCGCGCAAGCCAATCACGGTTCCGCCGGGAAGTCGCTCCTTCGGCGCGGACATATTCCGCGAGGAAGGGGATGTGATCGCCCGACAGAGCTCGACTCGTCGCGGGGATCGATTCGAGATCTCGCACCAACTTCGCTTGCTTCGCACCGAGGAAACCCACCCGACTTGCGAATCGCCTCGCCTCTCGGCGGTTTCCGATCACGACCTTGATCTCGCCGCGCCCCGAGACGCTTTGCTTCGATACGATCCCGAATTCCAACAACAGTGTTTGGATCTCCCGCGCCAAACACCGGCTCCTCGTCGAGTACGTGATTTGGATCGTGTTGCGCCCCAACATCGATGATGAACCGTCTCCTTCGAACAGGGACTGGAGAAAGATCCTCTTGAACTCAGCGTCGCGCTTCCACACGAAGTCGGGCACGCACTTGGCGTCGCTACGCATGCCGATCATCTGGCCCAGCGGACTCCGACGGAACGCTCTCATGTCCTGCACGTCCAGCTCGTAGAGCCACGAGCCGGATTTGATCCGGCGCTCGTATGCGTACCGCCGACCCCCTATAAGCGAGTCAAAGGCGTCCAGGACGATGGCAAAGTACTGGTCGTCGCAGTTATTGAACCCAGCCCTCTTCTCAGACGCCCATCCCTCCGCAACCCACGCTCCGGCGAGGACTGCAAGCATCCAATCCCGCTCCGCCAGATATGGAGCCTCGTCGTGTCCCGAGCGGTTCATCGCGACGTAGTCGCCGGGTGCAACCTCCTCGAGCAACTTCCACATCAGCATTGGGACGCCCGCGGGCCGCTGGAGAGTGAGAACGGGATGGTTGTGAGTCCCGGTCAACTCGAAGCCCTCGGTCGTCCGTAAGCGCAGAGTGGGATGGTCCCCACTGTGAAAAAGCTTCTCAGCGCGAACGGGGTTCCCCTTGCGGTCCAAGACCTTGAGGTCGATGTCGACCTCGGAGTCCGGGGGAGCATCTGCGATCCGGTCGATCCGGAGGGTGCCCTCGGTCGTCCGGACCAACGTGTCACCAGTGACGCAGTACCGCATGGCCGCTGGCGCGTCGCCGTCGATCGAGCCGAAGTTCCCCTGACCGTCGATCAATAAGTAACGCGTCGAGAAGTCCTGCGCGAGACGAGCCAGCGCGTCGTAGATCGACTGATCGCCGTGCGGGTGATAGCTCCGCATCACCTCGCCAACAAGTGCCGCACACTTGCGGAACCGTTGGTCGGGGCGTAAACCCGCCTGCAGAGCCGCGTAAAGAATCCTCCGGTTGACGGGTTTCAATCCGTCCCGCACGTCCGGGAGCGCGCGGCTGACGATGACCGACATCGCGTACTCGAGGAAGGCGAACTGCACCTCCTCCTCGATCGTCGTGTTTTCGATGCCCGGCCCCCCGTCGTCGGGCGGGAACTTGTTCTGAAAGGGTTCTTTAGCCATCGCCTGTTAGATGTCGAGGAAGCGAACGTCTTTGGCGTTGCGCTGGATAAACGTCTTGCGGCTCTCGACGTCTTCACCCATGAGTGTCGAGAAGATCTCCTCGGCAAGAGCAGCGTCTTCCATCGTCACGCGCAGAAGCGTGCGATGCTCGGGATCCAGCGTCGTCTCCCACAACTGTTCGGCGTTCATCTCACCGAGACCCTTGAAGCGTTGCGGTTCGATGCGCGCCCCGTTGTTCTGGGCCCGAAAGGCCTCGAGCTCTTGATCGTTGCGGAAGTGGTGCACCTTGCCCTTGTAAGGAACGCGATAAAGCGGGGGCTGCGCGACATAGACATAACCGGCGTCGATCAAGTCCGGCATATAGCGGAAGAAGAACGTCAAAAGAAGCGTCTTGATGTGCGATCCGTCGACGTCGGCGTCCGCCATCGAGATGATCTTGTGGTAGCGGGTCTTGGAGAGGTCGAACTCGTCACCGATTCCCGTCCCGATGGCGGTGATGATGGCCTGGATCTCTTTGTTCTCGAGGATCTTGGAGAGACGTGCTCGCTCGACGTTCAGGATCTTGCCGCGCAATGGAAGAACGGCCTGGAACTCCCGCTGTCGGGCGGCCTTGGCGGTCCCACCTGCCGAATCCCCCTCGACGATCAAGAGCTCGGCCTGATCCGGATCGCGCGTCTGACAGTCGGCGAGCTTGCCGGGGAGTTGACTCGTCTCGAGTAGGGACTTACGACGTACGAGGTCACGGGCCTTGCGCGCCTCGAGACGCGCCCGTTGCGCGGAGATGGCC
>JALZCA010000177.1 GCA_030863285.1 Actinomycetota bacterium
TTGAGCGAGTCGGCGAGACCATCGATCGTCTCCTTGGACTCGGTCTCGGTGGGCTCGACCATCAAGGCCTCCTCGACCACGAGTGGGAAGTAGACCGTCGGCGGGTGATAGCCGAGGTCGATCAGTCGCTTGGCGACGTCGGTCGCACGCACGCCCTTCTTCTTCAACGCCTTGGCGGTGGAGACGAACTCGTGCATGCAGGTGCCCTGGTATGCGGTCGGGAACGAGTCGGCGATCAGCGCGCGCAGGTAGTTCGCGTTCAACACCGCGCGCTCGGCAACGCGGCGCAGACCCTCCGGTCCGAGCGAACGCAGGTACGTGTAGGCGCGCACGTTGATGCCGAAGTTCCCGTGGAACGAGTGGATGCGTCCGATCGAGTCGGGCCGGTCGTGATCCCAGCGCCACCTCTCGGCCCCCTGGTCGAATTGCAGCACCGGCGTGGGCAAGAACCGCTCGAGCCTCTGCGCGACCGCGAGGGGGCCCGAGCCCGGTCCTCCCCCGCCGTGTGGCGTCGCGAACGTCTTGTGCAAATTGAGATGGACGATGTCGAAACCCATGTCGCCCGGGCGCACGATGCCGACGATCGAGTTGAAGTTCGCGCCGTCGTAGTAGAGCAGCCCGCCGACCTCGTGGACGGCTTTGGCGATCGCCCGAATGTCGCGCTCGAACAACCCCAACGTGTTGGGGTTCGTCAGCATCAGGCCGGCGACGTCGTCGTCGAGCGCCTCCTTCAGCGCGTCGAGGTCGACCAGGCCGCGCTCGTCGGACGGGACCTCGTGCGCCTGGTAGCCAGCCAGGCTGACGCTTGCGGGGTTGGTCCCGTGGGCCGAGTCCGGGATGATCACGCGCTTGCGCACACCGCCCGTCGCCGAGTGATAGGCGCGCATGATCAACAGGCCGGTGAGCTCTCCCTGCGCGCCCGCCGCCGGCTGGAACGTGAGCCGCGCCATACCCGTGGCATTGCACAGCGCCCGCTCGAGCTCGCCGAGCAACTCGAGGGCTCCCTGAACGAGGCTCTCGTCGGCCAGTGGGTGAAGGCTTGAGAACCCCGGCAACGCGGCGGCCTCCTCGGCGACCTTCGGGTTGTACTTCATCGAACACGAGCCGAGCGGGTAAGCGCCCACGTCGATCGCCCAGTTCCGTTGTGACAGGCGCGTGTAGTGACGGACGAGATCCCGCTCGCTCACCTCCGGAAGCCGAGGGGCGGTCCTCCGTCGGTGCGACGAGGGGATGAGGTCATCGAGTTCGGGCGCGTCGAGGTTCGTCTCGGGCAGCGACCACGATCGGCGCCCCGAACGCGAGAGCTCGAAGATGAGCGGGAAGCCGTCGCGGTCGATCGGGCGCGTCCCGGCCGAGGGTTCGAGAGGACGCCCTGCCGTGTCGCTCACCGCTCGGCCAGCTCCTTCTCGATGGCCTCCGCCAGTCCGTTGATGTCGTCCGCACTGCGTCGCTCGGTCACCGCAACGAGCAAGCAATTCGACAGCTCCGGATACCACCGTCCCAGGGCGGGGCCCGCGAGGTAGCCCCGCTCCGCGAGCGAGCGCACGAGTGACTCCCCCTCGACGGGCGTCTCGAGGACGAGCTCCTTGAAGCGGGGGCCGTCGAAGCGGAGAGAGCAACCGGGGATCTCCGCGAGCCGCGCCGCCGCGGCGGTCGTGCGCCTCGCGCACACCTCGCCCAGGCGCGCTAGGCCCTCGGGGCCGAGCCAGGACAGGTACACGCTTGCGAAGATCGCCATCAGTGTCTGGTTGGTGCAGACGTTCGATGTCGCCTTGGCGCGCCTGATGTGCTGCTCGCGCGCCTGCAGCGTGAGGACGTAGGCGCGGCCCCCGTCCTCGTCGAGCGTCGCTCCTGCAATGCGCCCGGGGACCTGGCGGACGTGGTCGAGCTTGGTCGCGAACAGACCGACGTAGGGACCGCCGAAAGAGAGCGCGTTGCCGAGCGACTGGCCCTCGCCCACCGCGACGTCGAAACCGATCTCTCCCGGGGCCGCGAGGACGCCCATCGCAGTGGGGTCGGTAACTGCTATCGCGAGAGCACCCGCGTCGTGGGCGCGCGAGACACAGGCGGCGACGTCTTCGAGCCGCCCGAAGACGTTGGGGTAACCGGCGACGAGCGCGGCCGCGTCGGTTGCGTCTATCGCTCCCCAGGCGCACGCACCGGTCTCGTCCCACCCCTGCACCTGGATGTCCAGGTCTAAACCTGAGGTATAGGTTCGGAGAACGTCTAGGTAATGGGGGTGGACGGTCCGTCCGACGACGACCTTGTGTCGTTTGGTCGTGCGCACCGCGAGGTTGACCGCCTCGACCAGCGCGTTCGCGCCGTCATAGAGAGAGGCGTTGGCGACCTCCATTCCGTAGATCTCGCACAACAGCGTCTGGAACTCGTACAGAGCCTGAAGCACCCCCTGCGAGAGCTCCGGCTGGTACGGGGTGTAGGAGGTTGCGAACTCGGCCCGGCCCGCAAGCGCCTTCACGACCGGCGGAAGGTGGTGGTCGTAGGCTCCCCCGCCCGCGAAGCAGACGAGGTCGGCTGCTCCGCGCGATCGTCTCGCCAATCCCCCGAGGTGGTCGAGCAGTTCGGGCTCGCTCAGCGATCTCGGTACCTCGAGAGGGTCGTCGCGGCGGACCTCCTCCGGGATCGCCTCGAAGAGCTCGGCAATCGAGTCGACGCCGATCGCGTCGAGCATCGCCTGGTCGTCTTCGGGCGTGTGCGGGATGAAGTCCAACTACGCTCTCCTATGCCTAAATCGATTTGTCGACATGTCGATGAAGAGACTCACTTGGGTCGCCCCCGCTCGATGAACGGTGGCTTAACGATATCCCCCTCGATCCGGCGACCGCGCGCCTCGATCTCCACGACCGCGCCGGCCTCCGGTTTCTCCTGCGACGGCCCGAGAGCGAGCGCGATCCCGCGCCCGAGCGTCGGCGAGAAGTTCCCGCTCGTGACCTCGGCGATCTCCCCTCCCTCGCTGAAGACCTTGTAGTGCTGGCGCGGCACTCCCCTGCCGCGACACAAGATGCCGAAGAGGCGGCGGGACGGGCCCGTCTCCTTCACCTGCGCGAGGGCCTCCCGTCCGCGAAACGGCGCCTCCCACGCGATCGCCCAACCGAGCCCCGCCTCGAGCGGGTTGATGTCGGGGGCGAGCTCGTGTCCGTAGAGCGCGTAGCCCATCTCGAGCCTCAAGGTGTCGCGCGCGCCGAGACCGACGGGCTTGGCTCCGGCCTCGAGCAGCGCGTCGAAGGCTCGCTCGGCCGTCTCGGCCGGCGCGTAGATCTCGAAGCCCCTCTCGCCGGTGTAACCCGTGCGCGCGACGAGCCCGGGGGCGCCGAAGACGTCGAGGGAGGTCCAGCCGTGCAGGGGCAGCGACGGGGCGTCCGAATCGGAGAACACGTTGGCGAAGACGGCGAACGACTTCGGGCCCTGGAGGGCGAGGATCGCCCAGCGGTCCCACTCGTCGACCGGCTCCGCCCCGAAAGAACGAATCGACTCCGCGACCGCGTCGACGTTTGCCGCGTTCGGTACCACCAGCCACTCGGCGGGCGCCACACGATAGACGAAGATGTCGTCGATGCAGCCGCCGTCGTCGGTGAGCGCAAGCGCATACGTCGCGCGGCCCTCCTCCAAGCCAACGACGTCGGCAGTCACCGCTTGCTGCAGCGCGGCGCCACCTGCCTCGCCGACGACGCGCAGCTTGCCGAGATGCGAGACGTCGAACAGACCGCAGTCCTCGCGCACGGCGTTGTGCTCCGCGATGACGCCCGTGTATTGCAAGGGCATTTGCCACCCGGCGAACTCGGTGAGCTTGGCACCCAGCCTTTCGTGTGCCTGAAGAAGCGGCGTCCGGCGCTCCACGTCAGCCCGCGAGAACGGAACCGAGTGAGGCGCGGCCCTCCTTGACGTCCGGGTGATCCGGCGCGACCACAGGAGTCGGCGACGCGCTGTGCTCGGGAGGCTCGAGGCCGTACTTCACGAGCAGGTTCATGTAGTCGCGCTGGTAGAGGATCTTGCAGCGGACGTCCGGGTAAAGCGCCGTCAGCCGGCGGATCTTGCGGTTCTTCTTGGTGACGAGCTTCTGATTGAGCGTCGTGATCTCGATGTATGTGTCGAACTGGGGCAGATAGAAGTCGGGCGAGAACCTTTGGGTAGGCCGCCCTTCCCGATCCCACTCGATGTCGAACGTCGTCGGCTCGTACATCCAGTCGATCTGGTAGAAGTCCAGCAGCTTTGCGAATTGCCGCTCACTGTTGTGGGCGAAGTCGACCTCGTCGTGGGGAAGCAAGGGACGAGAGGCCCGTTGCGGCCCGTCCTTGCTTGAGTGAATCGCTACCCCTCCTTGGCGGGTTCCAACTCCTCGACCTCATCCGAACCGTACTGCACGGGCTCGGTGGTGGGATGGAGTTCGGCCAAAGTGCCGACGAGCTCGTCGCGCACGTGACCGACTGCCACGATCGCGCCGAGGACCCCTTGACCGGAGCGCAACAGGTCGATGACCTCGGCGTCCGAAGTGCACGCGTAGACGCCGTTTCCGTCGGTTGCGATCGTGGCCTTCGACCAGTCGTCCTCGAGGTTCGTGCGTACGTAGTCGATCGCCTGCCGGACCTTGTTCAGGCTCGCGCCGGCTTCGATGAGTCGCTTGATGACCTTGAGCTGCAGGAGGTCGTTGAACGAGTAGAGACGCTGGGTGCCGGATCCCTCCGCTCCCCTGAGCGAGGCGCTGACGAGGCCCGTCCGCGTCCAGTAGTCGAGCTGGCGGTAGGTGATGCCGACGATCTTGCACGCCTGGGGGCCGCGGTAGCCGCCCTCTTCGACCTTTGCTCGCATTGGGGAAGGACCTCCATCTCTCGCGCGCACGGTCGGCGTCGGTCGCCGGCGTGCAAGTAACACCTGCGTAGTTACGGAGGTGAAAGAGTACGCCGCGGCGCGCGTTTAGTCAACGTAAAGGGTCACGCGCGACTCGAGACTTGCGGCCGGACGCCTAGTCCTGGCCCGCGAAATCCTCCGGGCTTACCTGATCGAGGAACTCCCGGAACTTCTCGACCTCGGTTTCCTCTTCGTCGCGCAACTCGATGCCCGCCTGCTCGAGGACCTCCTCGGAAGCAAACAGAGGCGCGTTGATGCGGACGGCGAGCGCAATCGCGTCGCTCGGTCGCGAAGAGACCTCGGTCGCCTTGCCGTCGCTCGTCATGCGGATCGTCGCGAAGAATGTTTGATCGACGAGATCGTTGATGACGATGCGCTCGACGTCGGTTTCGGTCTGCTTGAGGATGTCGCGCATCAGGTCGTGCGTCATGGGGCGGGGCGTCTCGATGCCTTGGAGCGCGAACGCGATCGCGGTCGCTTCGACGGCGCCGATCCAGATCGGCAGATAGCGCTCGCCGCCCGCCTCCTTCAGAAGGACTATCGGTTGGTTCGACGGGAGCTCGACTCGGACCCCGACGAGCGACAGCTCGATCATGCGAGGAGGCTAACACTGGTCAGGCCAGAGTTGCGCCGGAGAACAGCGGCCCGCTCAACAAACTAGGGTCGTTCACCAAGCGCGCGAGATCCCGCACCGCGTAGATCTCGGGGACGTTGCGATAGAGGCCCTGGAAGTCGAGCCCGTAACCGATGACGAACACGTCCGGCACCTCGAAGCAGCTGTATTCCAACTCGACCGGCACGATCCTGCGGGCGAGCTTGTCCAGCAGCGTGACCGCGTGCAGCGACGCAGGCTGTCGATGAGAAAGCGTGGTGCGTAGGTAGTTCAGCGTGAGACCCGTGTCGACGATGTCTTCGACGATCAACACGTCACGACCGGACACGTCGACGTCGAGGTCCTTGACGATCCGCACGACGCCGGACTGTTCACCCTCGGAGTACGACGAAATCGACATGAAGTCGACGGCCACGTCGATCCCGAGGCGCCGCATGAGATCCGCGAGGAAGAGCGTCGATCCCTTGAGGACGCTGATAAGCACCAGAGGCTGGTCGCGCCCCGCGAAGTCGCGCTCTAGGCGCGCAGCCATTTCCTCGATCTTGTCCTCGAGGTCTCGACGCGCGACCAGCCTCTCCACTGGCAACCCCGCGGGCTGTGCCGTGCGCGCGTCACTCGACACCGACGACCCTCCCCGCGGCATAGAAGAGCGAAAGCAATCCCTCTACCAGCGACTGCAGCACGGAGTCCTCGGGCGGCTCGGCTTCACCGGCGGCCACCAGCGGCGTGGTGGCGAGCACCTTCCCGTTCGCAACAATCTCGAGAGTCCCGAGGTGCTCCCCGCGACTCACGCCCGCGCCGAACGAATCGAGAACGCGTACCTCGCGCACGACCTCCACCCCTTCGGGGGGGAGCACGCTCAGTGCCTTCGACGTCACGACGTCGATCGTTCCTCCCGGATCGAGGATCACCTCGCTCACGACCGCGCCGCGGCGGACCACGATCTCGTCGGCGAGTCGCTCGAACCCGTAGTCGAGCAACTCGCGCGCGTCGGCGGCCGCGTCGAGCGACCGCATGGCCACGGCGACGACGAGGTCGCCGCGTCGCTCGGCCGCCGCCACCAAGACGTCACCGGCGAGCGACGTCATACCCGTCTTGATGCCGAGGGCGCCTTTGTAACTGTCAAGTAGAACATTACGGTTTTCCAGGAACTGCGGGCCGCGGGAGCCCTCGATCGTGGTCTCGGAGGTCGCCACGATCGAGGCGAGGACGCGGTTGTCGAGCAGCTCCAGCCCGACGGCGGCGAGGTCGACCGGGCTTGCGGCGTGGCCGGTGGCGTCGAGCCCGTGCGGGGTGACGAAGGTCGTGTCGGTGGCGCCGAGCGAGTCGAGGTAGTCGTTCATCTCCTCGACGAAAGCGGCCTCGGAGCCGGAGACG
>JALZCA010000183.1 GCA_030863285.1 Actinomycetota bacterium
CGGATCGTCCGGCCCCCACGCGGAGTTCCTGGTCGTAGCCGGGGCGCTGCTCGTCCTGGGGGTCCTCTTCTACATCCAGAAGGCGGTGAAACCTGTCGTCAGCATCATCCTCGTCGTTCTCGCGCTCGCGGTGGGCACCGGAGCCTTCGTGCTCGACACCGAATCGGCGGCGGTGGGCAGGTCGGTTGCGATCACCGAGCCGAAGCCGGGCGACACCGTTCCCGCGGAGGAGCCGGTGACCATGCAGGTAGCGGTGAACGGGGGCGACCTCGCGGCCGAGAGCGACAGCGCGAGGGCCGGGCACCTTCACATCTACGTCGACGGATCGCTCGTCGACATGCCCTCGACCTCACAACCGACGTTGGTGCTCGAGCGCGGAAGGCACACGCTTGCCGTCGAGTACGTGGATTCCGAACACAAGTCGTTCAACCCCAAGGTGACGGACGAGATCGAAGTCGAGGCCAGGTGAACCGCGCGGGAGGTCTTCCAATCCTCGCGAGCCGGGGCGTCGCCTTCTAGCATTACGCCGTGGAGAGAGCGGCAGAGATTCTCCAGCTTGCCGTCACCGCCGGCTTCGTCTTCCTCGCGGTCGCGTCGCTCGTGCAGTGGCTACGAACGCGCGAACGTGTCACCGGCTTCTTGGCGGGTGCACTCGCGCTGCTGGCGGTCGTGGTCGTGGCGGGCGAGATCAACCGGCTGACGGACGAGCGCTACGAGGTCATCGGGATATTCAGCCTCTTCGGTTTCCTCGGGTCGGGTTACCTGTTGTTGCTGTTCCGTCACGAGTTCGTGCCGCTCAATGCATACGTCAGGTGGGGGGCGCTGGTAGGACTGGTGACGGCGGGCGTGCTCATCACCGTCCACCCGGCCCCCGATGACCCCGCGAACTACGACGCTCTCGACTTCGTCATCATCTATTCGGCGCTGTTGTTGTGGGCGTTCTGCGTGGGGGAGCCGGCGATGAGGTTCTGGCTCGCGTCGCGCGATCGTCCGGTCGTGCAGCGGGCCCGGTTGCGCAGCCTGAGCACCGCGTACGTGACGCTGATCTTGCTGGTCTTCCTCGCAGTGGTGGCGGGTCGCGCCGAAGGCGAGCAGCCCGAGGTTGACTTCATCGTCAACCTGGTGGCTCTCGGCCTCGTTCCGATCCTGTACGTCAGCCTCGCTCCCCCTCGGTGGGTGCGAGCGATCTGGCGCGCCCGCGAGGGAGGCGCGTTCCGCCAGGCTCAGGACCTCGCGAGCTACGCGCCCGACACCGAGACGATCGCCGATCGAGCGGTACGCCAGGCGGTCTCGCTCGTGGGGGCCGACGCGGGCTTCCTCCTGGCCGCTGATGGGACCGTCCTCGCCGCTCAGGGCATCGACCCCGATGAAGCGCGCCGCATCACCGGCAACGCAGAGGTCACAGACGTTACCCAGATCGTCGAGGGCACCGAGGGGCGCACGCGTCACGTCGTCCTCCTTCCCACCCGCCAGGAGAAGGATCCGGACGTCCTCGGCGTCGTCCTCGGGCCGTTCACTCCGCTGTTCGGCTCGGACGAGCTCGCTCGGCTGCGCGACTACGCCGCGCTCGTCGAAGTCACTCTCGACCGCGTCCACCTCACCGACCAGTTGCGCTCCGAACGCCAGCGTTACGAAACCCTCGTCCAAGCAGTCAGCGACCTCGAGGAGGGTTTCGTGCTCTTGGACGAAGGGCGCGTCGAGTACGCGAACGATGCGTACTGCCGCATGACGGGGTATTCGCTGGAGGAGTTGAAGACTCTGTCGAGCCTTCTCGAACTGAGCCGACCCGAGGATCGAGACGAGCTCACCGAGCGTTTCCGCGATCGCCTGGCCGGACGAGACGTTGCCGACCACTACGAGGCCGCCATGGTCCGCAAGGACGGAGACATCCGCTACATGGAGGTTGCGGTCAAGACCATGGAGACCCAAGAGGGGATGAGGGTCGTCTCCCTCGTGCGAGACATCACCGAGCGCAAGGAAGCCGAACGCTCGCTCGCGCGCCATACCGCCACCCTTCAGCTAATGCAGCGCATCGCGGTCGCGGCCAACGAAGCGCAGGAGGTCGAGGACGTTCTTCACGTCGCGGTCCAGGAAGTGTGTACGTACACCGGGTGGCCGCTGGGCCATGTCTACCTCGCGGCCGACGAGTTGGGCGACGAGCTCGTTCCGACCGACATCTGGTGGGGCGCCGAACCTCCTTTCGACAAGTTCAAGACGGTGACCGCCCAGACGCGCGTACCCAAGGGCGGACCGTTCCCCGGACAGGTGCTGGGGACCGGCGCTCCGGTCTGGGTGGAGGACCTCGACGACGAGCGAGAGTCGCCGAGGGCCGACATCGCGCGCAGCTGCGGCATCCAGAGCGCGTTCGCCTTTCCGATCCTTGCCGGAAAAGAGGTTGCGGGCGTGTGCGAGTTCTTCGCCACCGAAGCTTCTCCGCCGAACCCCGCTCTGCTCGAGATCATGTCCAACATCGGCACTCAGCTCGGTCGCGTCGCGGAGCGAAAGAGGATCGAGAGTTTCCGCAACACGTTCATCTCGAACGCGGCCCACGAGCTGCGCACGCCGGTCACCCCGATCGTGGGTTACTCGAGCCTCTTGGCCGATCGCTGGGACGACATGACCGACGCGGATCGCGAGACGATCACCCGGACGCTGCGACAGCAGGGCAATCGTCTGAGGACGTTAGTCAACAGCCTCCTCGACTTCACGCGCGTCCAGCGCGGGCGGCTGGACGTCGAGCTCGCGCCGGTCCGCCTCGAAGACGTGTTCCGCAACGTCCTCGAGGCCGTCCCACCGCCGGAGGGCAAGAGGGTGAGGGTGGGCGAGCCGGATGGGGCCATGGTGCTCGCCGATCAGGCGCGCCTCGAGGACATGCTCGTGAACCTGCTGGTAAACGCGTACCGCTACGGCGGCGACTCGATCGAGCTCGACGCCTACGTCGGCGGCGAGGGAGTCCTCGTGTCGGTCGCCGACAACGGCGAGGGGGTGCAGCCGGACCTCGTCCCCGGCCTGTTCGACCCCTTTACTCGGGGGGAGGGTTCGGCCGACATCGGCGGTTCGGGCCTCGGCCTCGCGATCGTCCGGATGCTCGCCAAGGCGCAAGGCGGAGACGTCTGGTACGAGGGGGCCGACGGGCGGCCGCGGTTCGTGCTGAAGCTCCGGGCTGCGTCGACCGAGCCCACCGGGCGCTGACGCCCACTGGGCCTCTTCGACTCTTTTATCCGGGCGGGCTGCGGACTAAGATGACACCGACGTAACTACGGGCGGGTGATTCCGTCCGTCAGAGCGGGAAAAATCCATCTAATCGAACACACGTTCGATTAGGCTGAGGGCCGTTTCGTGTCGCACCCCCTCCATAGGGTCTCGCCTGACGGATAGGAAAACCGGGTGCCCCGGCGCCCCAAAAGGAGGCAAGAGTGGCCAGCATCAAGAACCCCCGCGACGCCGTAAGGGACACGAGTCGAGACGCAGCGGGGCGCGATGCCTCCCTCGACATGGCGCTCGCCCAGATCGAAAAGCAGCACGGCAAGGGCGCGATCATGCGCCTCGGCGACCAGCCGGTCATGGGCGTCGAGGTCGTCCCGACGGGATCGCTGGCGGTCGATCTCGCGCTGGGCGTCGGTGGCTTGCCGCGCGGCCGGATCGTGGAGATATACGGACCCGAGGGGAGCGGAAAGACCACCGTCAGCCTCCACGTCGTTGCCGAGGCGCAGAAGGCGGGCGGGCTCGTGTCGTTCATCGATGCGGAGCACGCGCTCGACCCGAGCTACGCCAAGGCGCTCGGGGTGAACATCGACGATCTGCTCGTCTCGCAGCCCGACACCGGCGAGCAGGCGCTCGAGATCGCCGACACACTCGTTCGCTCGGGAGCCATGGACGTGATCGTCGTCGACTCGGTCGCGGCGCTCGTGCCGAGGGCCGAGATCGAGGGCGAGATGGGTGACTCCCACGTCGGGCTGCAGGCTCGGTTGATGAGCCAGGCGTTGCGCAAGCTGGCCGGCAACGTCAATCGCTCGAAGACGATCCTCATCTTCATCAACCAGATCAGAGAAAAAATAGGCGTCATGTTCGGA
>JALZCA010000243.1 GCA_030863285.1 Actinomycetota bacterium
CCATCGGGTTCTTGTACCAGGTGTAGACGCCGAAGCTGAACGGGATGCGCTGGCTGTACAGGTAATCCGCGATGTTGCGCAGGTCCGCCGGGTCCGCGTCGCATCCAACGTCCTCGAGACGGACGAGGGCGCGGTGCCTCTCCGGCGTGGTCGGTGCGAGAAGGTCGAACAGCATGTCGGCGAAGATCAGGTACCTGTCGCTCTCGTTCATGTAGGCGAACGGGCTCTCGCCGATGTAGGTCAGGTTCTCCGACTTGAGCGCCCACGGGAACGTCGTCCCGTCGGGGCGGACTGCCTCCGCGATGACCTTGATCTTCTCGGGCTGCAGGACCGTGTAGTCCATGATCCCGCGCGGGTTGTTCGGATCCCGCTTGAGGATCTGTCCCTTGTAGCGGATCTGCTGGACGTCGTACTCGTCGAACTTCGCCCAGTGCCAGCCGTACTTGTCGGTGAAGCCGACGCGCTCTGCCAGCTGCCAGATGTTGCGGTTGATCCATATGACGGGTCGCGTCTCTGCGATCACGTCGTCGAGGAAGGCCGTGGGAATGGGCTCATCCCAGGTCGACCCGATGTAGATGACTGCGTCGTACGCGCGCATCTCGCCCTGCGTGTACTCGACGACCGGCTTCGCCGTCGATGTTCCGAAGTGCCCGACGAGGTTCGAGGTGAACATGGCGTAGATCTCGCCGAGGTGACCCCAGGCGTTGCCGGTGTCGTACAGGATGAGCGTCTTTGGCCCGGCCACGGGAGCCGGCGCCGGAGTCGTGCCCGGCTTGGGCTTCCTCGGCGCCGCTCCCGCTCCTCCCGTCAGAGAGCCGAGCAAAAGCAGCGACAGAACCGCTGCTACGAGCTTGTTTCCGATCTTCTTTTTCCCCCGCATTTTGTCCTTAGCTCCTTTTCGCTGCGAACCGCAGGACGAAGCCTGCGATGATCAAGGTGACCGCCACGGCTACGTAGACGCCGAAGGCGACACCCGTGAACGGAAGGAGAGCGCCGGCGGCTTTACCGGTCGCGGCTCCTGTCGCCGCTACCGTGGCCCCGACCGCCACTCCCGAAGGACCTAGTCCGGACATGCCCCACTCCTTTCGGGCGACTTCACCGGCTTCGGTGGGACGCCTTCGCCCCTGGGGTCCGAATCCGACGAAAAAAAATCGCCTGAGGTGCTAAAGGAACCGGCGGGGCGGGCCGATGGAGGTGTTGACCGCACCTTCTGGCATTCCCTTCCAGTTCCTACCAGGAAGTTTCTGCCAATTCCCTCCAGGTGGAAATACGCAGAATTGCGTATTTAGCGCGCGGGACCTTGCCCCGAGAGGGGTGGATTGAGTTTGGCGGAGCGCCTTCCCCCGCCGCGACAGCCGGTTTCCGAGGAGAGTTAGTCGGTGCCGCCGCCTAGGATGCCCCGGATCGACCCAGCGGTCCCTTCGGTCGAAGCCTGTCCCGCGGCCCCCATCAGCGTGCGCGCCAGAGCGACCATCGAGACCGACTGGAGGATGACCTCTCCGTCTCCTTCGAGGGTCGCCAGCGAGAAGCTCTCGCCCCCGAACATCGCCGTCTTGGCGCCCTGCATGTCGAACTTACCGATGCGCTCGACCCCGTAGGTGATGCGGTCGTCCCACGCCACGATGCACCCGGTGTCGACCTGGACCTTGCCGCCGTACTGGGCCGGGTTGATGTCGATGAAGTTGCCGGCGCCCGCGATGAACAGAGAGCCGGTCCCCGTGAACTTCTCGAGCACGAACCCCTCGCCCCCGCGGCGCCCGGTGGTCAGCCCGGCGAACTGGATGTCGAAGTGGATGCTGCTCTCGGCGGCGACGAAGGCGTCCTTTTCCGCGAACCAGGTGCGCGAGCCGTCGAGCTGGATCTCGCGCATCTCTCCCGGCAGCGTCCCGGCGAACGAGACGAGGCCGGATCCTCCTTGCGGGGTGAAGTACTGGAAGGCGAGCGATTCGCCGGCGAGCTGGCGCTTGCCGACCTCGACTGCGGTCGAGAGGGCCTTGCCGAACAAACCCTTGCCCTCGTTGGCGGCCTCCTGGCCCGGCGTCGTGAAGCGGGTCTCGAGGGCGACGTTGGCCGTCTTCCACAGGAACTTGCCCGCCTCGCAGTACATCGTCTGGCCCTGGTCCACCTGGCAGACGGCCATCTGGTTGACGGTTCCCTTGATCTGGTTCTTGATCACGGCGCGACCTCCTCAGGGGTGAGTTGAGGAGGTCAAGCTATATGACAACCCCAGGCCGTACCAGGGACTTCGCCGCGAGGGAGGGCGAAAAGCCCGCGTCAGACAAAGTGTCAGACAAAGTGTCAGACAAGACGTCTGACAGGGCGATCGGCCCGGGTGTTGGTCTAGCGGCGGCCGGCGTTGGGCCGCTTGCCGTGGTTCGACTTGTTCTTGCGCCTGGCGCGGCGCCTGCGAGCTTTTTTGGCCATCGCCCGAAGATACCCGCTTTAGATCCAAGTACCTGGCGCCGATGACCGTCTCGATGTAACAATGCTGCCCGGACGAGGCAACTCTTGGTAAAGGACGAGGAAAAGGGGGACGCGATGAAGATCACGAGGCGGAGGCACGCGGCGACGGTCGCTGTCGCCATGGTTACGGCGCTCGTCACGGCGAACGCGCCGGCGATAGCCCACGGAGTGCATGCGATGTTCGCCCACAACGCGGACAAGGTAGATGGGCTCCACGCAGTGAAGTCGAACGCGACCAAGAAGAAGCGGCGGGGCAAGCTCGTTGCCACGCACCCGATGACCGGGCGCCTGCCGAACAACATCATCAAGAAGGCGCCGAACGCCAACAAGCTCGATGGCTTTGATTCGCTCGATTTCTTGAAGGTAGGGGACACGGCCGCAAACGCCGAGCTCCTGGACGGCATGGACTCCGACGAGTTCCTGGGGGCAGGCGAGAAGGCGGCCGACGCCGACCTCCTCGACGGGATGGACTCCGCTGACTTTCTGGGCGCAGGCGAGAAGGCAGCGGATTCGAACCTCCTCGACGGGATGGACTCGGACGCGTTCTTGCAGGCCGGCGACCCGATCGACGCCGACACGCTCGACGGGAACGGCCCCGAGGACTTCGTCCGGCAGTCGGGCGACGGGATCTGGCTGGTGCAGGGCGAGGTGAGCGGATGGCAAAGCAAGGTGGGGGCCGGGACGATGACGACGTCACCCGACTTCGACGAGACGACCTTCACGTCGACCTCGACGAGCGGGAACGCGACGCACTTCATCGTGCCCGAGCTGCCGCTCGCCGCCTACGGCCTCGAACTCGAGATGGCAGGCATCGAGATCTGCTACGACGCCAGCTCGAATCACAGCATCGACGGGATCAAGTACTCAAGAACGGCGAACGCGGCTGGAGTCCCCACCACAAGCACGCAAACGCTCGATGCTCTGAACCGACAAGACGAGGGATGTCACACGTTTGCACCGTTGTCGTCCGGTCTTCCCGCGGAGACAACGGTCGCACTAGAAGTCGATTCCACCTGGACGGCGAACGGCGGGGTACTCAAGCTCGGCCGGGTCACGTTCATGCTTCAGCCCACTTCTATCGACGCGACGCCGCTCAACTAGAGGACCTAACACCCTGCGGGGCGGTCGGACCACGGCCGCCCTGTGCTAAACTCAAAACCCGCTCTGAGCAGGGATTTTGCAGCAGGAGCGGATGGGAGTAGCAGCACAAGAAGCGTGATTTAGGACGTGCGAGGCCCCTCTCCTGAGGGGCTTCGTTGTTGAGGAGGGGTGGGGCTATGAGCGCTCTGGACGAGGTCAAGGACCTCGCCGAGGCGGTCGCGCGTCGCCGTTCGCTCAGGCTGTGGGACGTCGAGATGGCCGGGCGCCCCGGTCAGTCCGTCCTCAGGATCTTCGTCGACGCCGATGGCGGTGTGGATATCGACACCGTCGCCGAGGTCTCGGAGGAACTGTCGCGGGGACTCGATCTGCGCGACCCGATCCCCGGGCGGTACACGCTCGAGGTGTCGACGCCGGGGTTGGAGCGGACGCTGAAGTCCCCGGAGCACTTCCGGCTCTCGGTCGGGCGGTCCGCCGTCGTGAAGACGACGACCCCGCTCGTGGGCAACAGCAACCGGATCGACGGCGACATCGTGTCCGCCGACGCTGACGGGGTAACTCTGAAAGTTGAGGACGATGGGGAAGTCACCGTTCCCTACGGTGCGGTCAAATCGGCAAGGACTGTTTTCGAATGGAAGCGAGGGTAAGGCCATGAACATCCCTCTGGACTCGCTGCGGGAGCTGGAGCGTGAACGCGGGATCTCCTTCGACACGCTCGTCGAGGCGATCGAGCGCGCCCTCGCCTCGGCATACCTGCGCGTGATCAACGCCGACGAGACGCGCTCGGCGCGGGCCACGATCGACAAGGAGAACGGTGCCGTCACCGTTTACGCCCAAGACGTCGAGATCGACCCCGAGACCGAAGAGGTCACCGTGCTCAAGGAATGGGAGGACACGCCTGCCGACTTCGGGCGGATCGCCGCGCAGACCGCCAAGCAGGTGATCTTGCAGCGTCTGCGCGAGGCCGAGCGCGACATCACTTTCGGCGAGTACTCCGGGCGTGAGGGCGACATCGTCACCGGGATCGTCGAACAGCAGGATCACCGCTACACGATCCTCGACCTCGGCAAGACCGAGGCCCTCATGCCGCCGTCGGAGCAGATCCCGCACGAGCGCTA
Source organism: Actinomycetota bacterium (assembly GCA_030863285.1). The sequence goes on from JALZCA010000243.1 coordinate 4,680, forward strand.
CGAGCACGGCATGCGCCTCAAGGCCTACATCGTGGAGGTGCGCAAATCGGCTCGCGGCCCCCAGATCATCGTGTCGCGCACCCACCCGGGACTAATCAAGAGACTGTTCGAGCTCGAAGTCCCCGAGATCCTCGACGGAATAGTCGAGATCAAGGCCGTCGCGCGCGAGCCGGGGCATCGTTCGAAGATCGCCGTCGTCTCGCATGACAGCAACGTCGATCCCGTGGGCGCGTGCGTGGGCTCGAAGGGGTCGCGCGTGCGCATGGTCATGAACGAGTTGCGCGGCGAGAAGATCGACATCATCAAATGGACCGACGACGTCAAGGACTTCGTCGCCAACGCGCTGTCGCCGGCGAAGGTAAAAGAGGTCCTGATCGAGGACGAGGGACAGACCGCGCTCGTGATCGTGCCCGACTACCAGTTGTCGCTCGCGATCGGCAAAGAGGGGCAGAACGCGCGTCTCGCAGCCCGCCTCACCGGTCTGAGGGTCGACATCAAGTCGGAGTCGCAGGTGCGCAAGGACGCCGAGGGCGAAGGCGACGACGCCGCCGGCCAGACGGCGGACGCTCCCGCGGGGGCCAACCGTTCGTCGACCTAGCGCCTCGACGACCTAGGCATTCCGAGCCGGGTCGCCCGGTGAATGCGCCCACTACAATGGGTGTTTGATCCGCTCGCGCCCGGCGCCGGAGTCCTTGGACGGGGTCTCTCGATCTCCGGTCGGCTCGGCAATTCGGGGTCGGACCCGCAAGCGAGTGCGCAAAGAAAGGAACAGATGGCGAAGCCCAGGGTGCACGAGGTAGCCAAAGAGCTCGGCCTCACGTCGAAAGAGGTCCTGGCTCACCTCGAGAAGATCGGGAACCCGGTCAAGAGCCACTCGTCGACGATCGACGAGACCCTGGCCGCGCGCGTTCGCAGCGAGCTCGGCAACGGGGCGGCCCCCGACTCCGGGCCCCCGGCTGCGGCCGAGACGCCACGAGAAACGAAGACGGAGCCGCAACAGAGCGCCCAGCCCGCCGCCGAAGAGGCCGAGCCCGCAGTCGAGCCGGAGCCGGTCGCCGTCGCGCCCGAGGCTCCCCCCGCCGAGGAGACCCCCGCGATCCACGTCCACCGGGGGATCACCGTGCAGGAGTTCGCCGAGAAGGTCGACAGGTCTCCGGCGGAGATCGTCAAGGTCCTGCTCGGACTGGGCGAGATGGTCACGGTGACGCAGTCCCTCAGCGACGACGCCGTGCTCCTCGTAGCGGACGAGCTCGGCGTCGACGTAGAGGTCGTCGACCCCGCTCTCGAGGAGATCGAGGACCAGGCGGCCGCGGACGACGAGGTCGACGACGAGAACGCCGTTGCGCGGCCCCCCGTGGTCACCGTCATGGGCCACGTCGACCACGGAAAGACGTCGATCCTGGACGCGATCCGCCAGACGAACGTCGCGGGAGGCGAGGCGGGCGGCATCACCCAGCACATCGGTGCCTATCGCGTCGCCCACGACGGCCGCGAGGTGACCTTCATCGACACCCCGGGTCACGAGGCGTTCACCGCGATGCGAGCGCGCGGCGCTCAGGTCACCGACGTCGCGATCCTCGTCGTTGCGGCCGACGACGGCGTCATGCCGCAGACGCTGGAGGCGATAGACCACGCCAAAGCCGCGGGCGTCCCGGTCATCGTCGCGGTCAACAAGATCGACCGGCCCGAGGCGGATCCCGCCCGGGTCCGCCAGCAGCTTTCCGACCGCGGGCTGCTGCCCGAGGAGTGGGGCGGCGACACGATCTTCGTCGATGTCTCGGCCAAGCAGCGGACGAATCTCGACCAACTGCTCGAGATGGTTTTGCTCACTACCGACGTGCACCTCGATCTCAAAGCGAACCCCAGCACGTCGGCGAGCGGACACGTCATCGAGGCCCACCTCGACAAGGGGCGTGGCCCGGTCTCGACGCTGCTCGTAAAGCGAGGCACGCTCGCGCAGGGTGACGCCCTTCTCGCGGGAACCGCGTGGGGCCGCGTGCGGGCGATGCTCGACGAGCACGGCAAGCAGATCAAGAGCGCGGGCCCGGGGCAACCCGTCCAGGTGCTCGGATGGCAGGAGCTCCCCGAGGCGGGCGACGAGTTCCGCGTGGTCGACGACGAGAAGACCGCAAAGCGGATCTCCTCCGAGCGCGACCAGCACAGGCGCGCGGCCGAGCTCGTCGCTCAGCGGGGCGCAACGCTGGCCGATCTTCTTATCGCGACCCAAGAGGGCGCCATCGCCGAGCTCAACCTCGTCGTGAAGTCCGACACCCAGGGTTCGGCCGAGGCTCTCGCGGGGCAGCTCGACAAGCTCGATCAGTCGACGGTGCGCGTCAACCTGGTGCGCAGCGGAGTCGGCGCGATCACCGAGAACGACGTCGCACTCGCCCAGGCCTCGAATGCCATCGTCATCGGTTTCAACGTCGTGCCGACGGGTCAGGCGAAGACACAGGCGGAAGAGAACGGCATCGACATACGTACTTACCGCGTGATCTATCAGGCGATCCAAGACATCGAGAACGCGGCCCGCGGGTTGCTCGGCCCCGAGACGCGCGAGGTCACGC
>JALZCA010000256.1 GCA_030863285.1 Actinomycetota bacterium
GCCCGGCGGAGCGTGCCGCGGCTTTCGATGCCGCAAGTAAATGGACCGCCGCGCGTGGAGACGCTCCTACCTCGACGGCAGGCAGCGCGCGCGTCTGGCGCACGATGGAAATGACGTAGGCGGCGACCTCGTCCGAGACCGTCGTCTCGTCCACGAGCGAGCGCGCCGCACGGAGATCGTCGGCCCCTGCGACCGCCGAGACCGTGCCGCTTCCGGCCGGCCTCAGACCGTCGCGCGCGAGGCCGAGCATCGTTCGCTCGTCGTTCTCACTCGGATAACCGACGTTGACTTTGAACAAGAAGCGGTCCAACTGCGCCTCGGGCAACGGGTAGGTGCCCTCGTACTCGATCGGGTTCTGCGTTGCCACCACGAGAAAGGGGTCCGGCAGGGCATGCGGGCGACCGTCGATAGTGACGTTGCGCTCCTGCATCGCCTCGAGCAGCGCGGCCTGCGTCTTCGGCGGCGTGCGGTTGATCTCGTCTGCTAGCAGCACGCTGGTGAAGATGGGGCCCGGCCGGAAGACCAGCTCGTCCCGGCGCAACGTCATCGTGCCGGTGAGGTCGGACGGCAGCATGTCGGGCGTGAATTGCACCCGCCCGAAGTCGACGTCGAGAGCGCGCGCGAAGGTGTCGGCAAGCAGCGTCTTCGCCACGCCCGGAACGCCCTCGAGAAGGACGTGCCCCCCGACGACGGATGCGAGCAGAAGCGCCTCGGTGACGTCGTCTTGTCCGATGACGACCTTGGCCACTTCTGCGGTGACCTTGTCGCGCAGCTCTCTCATCTCCGTCGTCCCGTCGTCATCCGTCACTTCCTCTCCGCTGCTTTCGTTCGAGCGTCGCGATCGCACGCGCCAGCGTCTGTAGATCGCCCTCGCTCGCCGCGCGCTCGCGCAAGAGCCTGACATCTGCGTCGCGCAGTTCTGCTGCCGCCGCGGCGCGTTCGATCTCGGCTTCCGAAGTCGCGCCGCCCGCGCGCCTCGTCAACCGGCGAAGCAGGCCGCGCTGGAGGGTCTCCCCGACGGTAGTCAGGTCGCGCGTCCGGGCGAGTATGCCCCCGACGGCGTCCACGTAGTCGCGTCGCGGTGGCGGGAGAACCCGTTGCGGTTCCTCGGGGGGGCCGAGTCTGCGCCCGCGCGCCCACATGTAGACGAGGGTCGCACCCAGCAGTCCCAGCAACGTCCAGAGCCACCGGTCGGGGATCGCCGCGAGACCTGCGTCGGGCGTCGAGACGTAGCCGTGGATGCTCTCGACGAACAAGACCGGACGAGATGCCGGTCCCGCCGCCTGCAGACCGAACGCGGCGTTGTCGGCCTCGCCGAGGAGCTCGTTGTGCAGGATCGCGCTGTCCGCGAGGAGGACCACGCGTCCGCGCCCGACCGACTCGACCGAGACCGCGGTGGATGCCGGGGTGCCGAGGACCGGCAGCGTCGACCCCGGGTCGGACCAATACGCATCTCCGCTCGTGCGGACGGTGTCCACGCCGGCGACCTCGGGAACGGACGCCGCGACGTGAACCGTCGCCTCGCCCCCCGGGGACAGGAACGGACGGGTGAGAACGATCTCGTCGAGCCAGCCGGGAAACTCACCTCCGCCGGCTATCAGGCGTCCGCCCGCATTGACGAACTCATCTAACGCCTCGGCCTCCTGAGGCGACACGAATTCCGGGTCGAGCATGACGACCGTGGCCCCCGACGGGGGGCGCTGCTCGGAGAGCGGGACGCGCAGGCGGGTGATCGGGTGTCCGGCGTCCGAGAGGAGATCGGCGTAAGCCGCGAGACCCTCGGGCGAGGTCGTGTAGGAGGACGACGGCGGGCCCTGACGCGCGCCGCTGATCTCGTCCAGCACGAAGCCCATGACGTTGAGCCCCACGATCACGGCGACCGCAGCTATGAGCGCGCGCCGCACGCGCCGAGCAACCGGCAGCGCCTCGCTCATGTCCGCCTCGCCCCTTCTCGTGCACGGCCCCGGACCTCGTCGAGGACCTCACGCCAACCGGTCCGCGTCCGCTCTACGTCCTGGGGGTGGGGATCGCGACGGCCGTAGACGACCTCGTCGAACGTCGCCGCGACTTCTTCGTAGGTGCGCGAGCGCAGGTAGCGGGCGACGTCGCCCGAGGTCAGCGACGGCTGCGCCGGGATGACCTGCGCGCGGCTCAGCCGGATGAGCCCGGCGCGGAAGCGCAGCCTGATGGCTTCCTCCAAACGTCCGCCCCGCTCTGCTTCGTCGGCGCGTGCTTCCAGCTCGTCGGGATCGAGCCCCTCGTCGCCGGCAAGATCGAGCTGGAGCTCGCGCGCTCGCTTCACTCGTCGGCGGATGAGGCGCCGCGCGACGAACGCGCCGAGCACCGCGGCCGCGACGAGCAGCGCCCACAACAGCCAGCGCGGGTTGCCCCCGGTGATGTCGTCGGCGAGCTCGTAGAGCCAGTCGCCGGCCCGCTCGAGCCCCCTGCCGATCGCGTCGAGAACGCCTTTGAAGGGCCGAGGGATGTCCCGCTCTTCGAACTTGGTCTGGCCCAGGATCTCCTCCGCTCTCCGGCGAGCAAGATCGGCGTCCACGCCGCCGCCGGCCGCGCCCCCCGGGTCGGCCGGTTCCGCGTCGGCCAGCGACTCCAACCGGCGCTCGAGCTCGGGCCCGGTGACGTTTCCGAAAGCCACGTCGTGGTCGACGGCGCGACCGTCGACGGTGTGGATCCG
>JALZCA010000042.1 GCA_030863285.1 Actinomycetota bacterium
CCTCAGAACGGCCGTCCCGCTGGGAGGCTTCCCCTGGGGTCAGTTGGCGCAGAGCCAGCGCGGCGCCCTGTGGCTGCTGGCGATAGCTGGGATCGGGGGGAGCTGGCTGGTCGCATTCTTGCTCGCCGCCGTCAACGCGCTGGCGGCCGAGGCGTGGGAAGCGGGTCGCCGGCGCGCCTGGAGGACCGCAGCGATCGGTGTGGCGATCGCGGTCTTGCTTGTGGGTCTCGCCGCTCTCGCGCCGTCGACGCGCTCGCCTGCCGACGAGGCCACGCCGCGCGTCGCGATCGTCCAGGGCAACGTGCCACGAGATTTCGAGGGCGACCTCTATCAAAAAGAGCTTCAGATCATCGCGAGCCATCGGAAGCTGACGGAAGCGCTCGAACCCGGATCGGTCGACCTCGTGGTGTGGCCCGAGAGCGCCGTCGGCATCGACCTCGAGGAAGAAGAACGAGCGGGCCGGGCGGTTGCGAGCGCGGCACGTTCCGTCGACGCCCCAATGATCGTGGGCGGGAACCTCGACGTTGGTGTCGATCGCTACAAGGTGATGGCTTTCCACGTCTCGGCGGAAGGCGCGATAGTCGACCGGTACCAGAAGACTCATCTCGTGCCGTTCGGCGAGTACGTCCCCGCGCGCTCCGCGCTCGACTGGCTCCCGATGCTCGATCAAGTGCCACGCGACGCCATCCCCGCCGACGCCGAGACGATCTTCGACATCGCCGGCATCCCGGTCGCCCCGATCATCTCGTTCGAGGGCGATTTCGGATCTCTGGCGCGCCGCAGGATCGACGCCGGCGGGCGCCTGCTCGTCGTCGCCACGAACACGTCGACCTGGGAGGAGTCGTGGGCCTCGGCGCAGCACGTCGCATTCAGCCAGGTCCGGGCGGCGGAGAACGGCGTCTGGGTGGTGCACGCCGCCCTCAGCGGGATCTCGGCCTTCATCGCGCCGGACGGGAGGATCGTCGAGTCGACGCCGCTGTGGGAGGCGACTTCGGCCGTGCGAGAAGTCGGGGTCGCCGCGTCGCCGACCTTCTACGCTCGCACGGGAGACTGGTTACCGCTGGTCTGTCTCGGCACTGCGATCGTGCTGGCAGGCTGGTCGCTGGTCCGTCGAAGAAGGGAAATGTCCACTGGCTAAGGCATTGGTCGTCGTTCCGACCTACAACGAGGTCGACAACATTCCCCAGCTCGTCGGGCGGCTGTTCGACAGCCGGGGGGAGCGCGCGGTCGAGCTCCTCTTCGTAGACGACTCCTCGCCCGACGGCACCGCCTGGGCGGTAAAGGCCGAGCAGCAGGACCGCGAGGGGATCCACCTCATCGAACGGCCGGGACGAGAGGGCCTCGGGAGCGCCTACGTTGCCGGTTTCCGCTGGGCCCTCGAGCGCGGCTACGACCAGGTCGTCGAGATGGACGCGGACCTGTCACACGATCCCGCCGACGTCCCTCGGCTGCTCGACGCGCTGGATGACGCCGACCTCGTCATCGGCTCGCGCTACGTAGAGGGGGGCAACGTCGTCAACTGGGGGAGGTCGCGCCGCGCCCTGTCGAAGATGGGCAACGTCTACGCGCGCTTGTGGCTTGGCTTCGAGGTGCGCGACGCGACCAGCGGACTACGCGCGTTTCGCGCCTCGGCACTGGGGCGAATCGATCTCGACAAGGTGCGGGCAGAGGGCTACGCGTTCCAGATCGAGCTCGCGCGGCGCGTTTACAAGCTGGGCGGCACGATCAAAGAGATCCCGATCAAGTTCGTCGACCGAACCGCCGGACGGTCGAAGATGAGCCGGCGCATCGTGATCGAGGCAGTCGGACTGGTGACCGCGTGGGGCATCCGAGATCGACTCTTCGACCGCAAGAGCAAGCGGCGGGCGGAAGCGGAGGTTCGCTAAACAGTGGAGCGGCTACACGAGGATCGTCTGCAGCGTCTTCTCGACCTCATGCGGCGCGAGCGGATCGCCCGATTGTGGGTCGAGCCGTCGGTCGACTTCTTTTACTTGACCGGCATCGAGACGATCTCGCTCGAGCGATTGACGGGATTGCTCGTGGCGGGATCGGGAGAGCTGCGACTGGTCGTGCCGGACCTGCTGGTCGACGACTTCGCCGGCCTCGCCGATCGGGCGGAGCTGACCACGTGGAGCGACGCGGAGGGGCCGCGCCGGGCCGTGGGTCATGTGTTGCGAGACGTCGACCTCCTGCACGTCCAAGGGTCGCTTCCGATGTGGTCCTACAAGGCGCTGCGCGAGGCGCGTGGCGCGGTCGACATACACGTCGACCCAGGTTTCATCGGATCACTGCGCCAGGTCAAGTCGACCGAGGAGATCAACGCGTTGCGCGATTCCGCGCGCGCGGCCGACGAGGTGATGCGCTGGGTCGCCGAGCAGGAAGTCGGCGGGGTAGGGGAGCGGATCCTCGCCGGGCGCATCAAGGCGCGCTATCTCGAAGCGGGCCACGATCCCGGGGGCGCCACGCTGGTTGCGTCCGGCCCCCATTCCGCGGCCCCGCACCACATCGGCGACGACACCCCTATCGACACGACCCAACCGTTGCTCACCGATTTCGGGGGCCGGGTCGCCGGTTACTGGTCGGACACCACGCGCGTCCATTTCCCTGCCGAGCGCGCGACGGATCTAGAGGAGGCGTGGGACGTCGTGTGCGCCGCGTACGACGCGGCGTTTGCGGCCGCCCGTGTGGGGACACCTTGCCGCGAGGTCGACAGGGCCGCGCGCGAGGTCATAGACGAAGCCGGCTACGGCGACCGCTTCATCCATCGGACGGGTCACGGGATCGGCCTGGACCTACACGAGCCGCCTTACATCACCGCAACCAACGAGTTGCTCTTGGAGGTCGGACACGCCTTCACAATCGAGCCCGGGATCTACCTGACGGGGAAGTGGGGGCTCCGTCACGAAAACGTGGTGGTTCTGACCGAGGACGGCCCCGAGGCGCTAAACGCCTCGCCTCGGATGCACGAGTTGCGATGACGACCTCGGTCAAGGCCGGCAACCGGCGCGTCGATGTCTCGCGCCTCGACAAGGTCTTCTATCCCGAAGTCGGCTTCACCAAGGGAGACGTGATCGAGTACTACCGCTCGGTCGCGCCGGTCTTGCTTCCGCACGTCAAAGGACGCGCGGTCACGCTCAAGCGTTACCCCGACGGCGTCGCGGGCAACTTCTTCTACGAGAAGCGCTGCCCGCCCTACGCGCCCGAATGGATCAAGACCGTCACCATGCGCCGCAAGCGCGATAACAAGGACATCGCCTATTGCAGGCTCGACAATCAGGCCGCGCTGGTCTGGGCGGCAAACCTCGCCAACCTCGAGTTGCACACGTCACTGGCCAAAGCCGCGGACGTGACGCGGCCCACGGCGCTCGTGTTCGATCTCGATCCCGGCCCTCCCGCCGACGTCACGACCTGCGCGGAGGTGGCTCTTTTGATCCGGGCTCTGCTCGCCGACCTGGGCCTCGACTCGGTCGTGAAGACCTCCGGTTCGAAAGGCTTGCAGCTCTACGCGCCGCTGAACACGAAGGTGTCCTACGACCAGACCGGCAGGTTCGCGCACACGGTGGCGCTGGCACTCGAGCAGAAGCATCCCGAGTTGATCGTGTCTCGCATGAAGAAGGAGCTACGAGGCGGAAAGGTCTTGATCGACTGGAGCCAGAACGACGACCACAAGACGACCGTCGCGGCGTACTCGTTGCGCGCGCGGCCGCGCCCGACCGCCTCGACGCCCGTGACGTGGGACGAGATCGAAAGGGCGGCGGCGAGCGGTCGTGCAGCCGACCTCACCTTCGAGGCAGACGAGGTGCTCAAGAGGGTCGAAGAACACGGGGACCTCTTTTTGCCTTCGTTGAAGCTGCGCCAGAGGTTGCCGGAGCTCCCGGACGAGCTGTGAGCGCCGGAGAAGAGAGCCCGCGGCTGTTCGACCTCAACATCGAAGAGGTCCTGGACAACTGGGAGGTGAGTCACGCCATCCGCGAGGTCATCTCGAACGCTCTCGACGAGCAAGTGCTGTCGGAGAGCGACGACATCTCGATCGAGAAGACCCACGAAGGGGAGTGGGTGGTACGGGACTTCGGCAGGGGGCTGCGCATCGAGCACTTCACGCTCAACGAGAACAAGGAGAAGCTGGCGCGCGAGTCCGGGGTCATCGGCAAGTTCGGCGTGGGGCTGAAAGACGCGCTCGCGACGTTCCACCGGCGAGGGATCGCCGTGACGATCAGGTCGCCGCACGGCACCTTCCGCCCGCAGGAGACCACGAAGCACAACTTCTCGTCGATCTCGACGCTGCACGTCGCCTACGACGAGACCCCAAATGAGATGCGCGGCACGCAATTCGTGCTGGGCGGCGTCACCGACGAGCAGATGGAGGAGGCCAAGAGCCTGTTCCTGCGCTTCAACGACGACCGCGTCCTCGAACAGACGCGCTACGGCGAGGTGCTGGCGGCGAACGGAGAAGGAGGCCGGGTGTACATCTCCGGCGTCTTCGCGTCCGAGGAGCCGAACTTCCTCTTCTCCTACAACGTCACGAGCCTGACCGACGCGATGAAGAAGCGCTTGAACCGCGAGCGCCTCAACGTCGGGCGCACGACCTACGCGGATCGCGTCAAGGCGATCCTCAAGTCGGTGACGAGCGACGAGGTGCTGGACGCTCTCGCCGACGCGATCACGCGGCGCTCGACCACGCAACCTCCCGACGAGATCGGATGGATCGACGTCACCGTCCGGGCCTTGACCGAGCTGCACCTGCGCCGCCCGGTCGTGTTCGTCACCGAGAAGGAGCTCCATTCGCACCCCGACGTCATCGACCACGCGCGCAAGGACGGCTTGCAGATCGTCATCGTGACGTCGCAGGAAAAGCAGAAGCTGGTCGAGCAGGCGCGCGCCGGTGGGGTAGAGGTGCGGACGATCGAGACCTACGTCGTCGAGTTCAACTCGAGTTTCGAGTACCGCTTCGTCGAACCGGATGAGCTGGAGGCGCGCGAGGCAGAGGTCTTCGGGCTCACCGACGACCTTTGGGAGCTGATCGGCGTGCCCCGGAGGCGGCGACCGGAGGTCCGCATCTCCGAGACGCTGCGCTTGACCCGCGACGACACCAACGGAGTGTGGGATCCGAACCTGCCGGCGATCGTGATCAAGCGTGAGATGCTCCGCTCGCCGCTCGACTACGGGGGGACGCTGCTGCACGAGGCCGCGCACGCGCTCACGGGAACGCTGGACGCCACGCGCGAGTTCGAGTGGGTGCTGACTACCTACCTCGGGAAGACGTCGACGGCTGCGCTGAAGTAGGGGATTGCCGGACCCTCGCCAGCCGCTGCAGGGCGGCCTTCTTCTCGCTGCGACCGGCGCGCGCGTCGGCAACCGCGGACTCGAGCGACGCGATCGTCGAGTCGTAGGTCCGGCGGTCGACCGGAAAGGGAGTTCCGTCCTTGCCGCCGTGCGCCCACGCAAACGACGCCGGGTCTCGAACGGACGCGGGGACGCCGTAGGTGACCTCCGCAACGAGCGCGAGCGCCCGCAAGCCCTTGGCGCCCACGCCGGGGACCGCAAGGAGCTCGGTGAAGTCGCGCGGCTGTGCCTCGTAGGACTTGAGCAGCACCCGCCCGACGCGTCGAGGATCGAGATCGGCAAGGCGAACCTGGTGATGCCTCGGCATCGTGAGCGACTGCATGCGCGCGAGCTCGCTCGTCACCTTCTCGGGGGCCTCGCGGGCCAACTCGGTCGCCACCGTCCGGTTGGACTCGCCGTCACCCGCGACCAGGTTGAGGACGTTCGGCGCGACCTCCCCTGCGATCGCACTGTGCGGATCGCTGTCGAAGCGCGCGGCATCGTGCCAGTGATAGCGGCGCGCCATGCTGCTGGCCTCGTTCATGCCTTGCTGCACGACCGCCCAGGAGCCGCTCGCGGAGAGCACAAAGGTGTGGTGATAGACCTGGTAGCCGTCCTGGACCGCGGACGAGTCGACCTTTGCAGATAGCCGGCTCGCCGCAACCAGGGGAGCGGCATCCAGGCCGATCGAGCTGCAGTAGGTCTCGATCTCGAGCGGCGTCTTGCGCGACGCCTTGCCCTTGCCTCCGGCGACGGCGAGGCCCGTGTCACGCTCCAATCCCTTGAGGCCCTCTTTCAGCGCGCCGCACGCGGTCGTCGTCAACCCACTCGAGTGCCAGTCGAATCCGAGGACGCAGCCAAAGGCCTGGAACCAGAAGGGATCCGAGAGTCTTCGCAAGAGAGCCTGCGGACCCTCGTTCTCGATGATGGCCAGCGAGATAGCGCGCGCAAGCGGGACCATGCGCTCGAAGAGCCACGCGGGGGCCCGGCCCCCGTGCAGTGGGAGATCCGCTCGCCCCGTCCTCAAGAGCTATCGACCCCCTCGGTCAAATCCGTCTACAGGCTGGCTTCCCGTTCGACTATAGGAGCGAGCGAGGACAAAGGAGGACGTTTACTTGGGCGCTTTCACGCTCGGCGTGGTAATCGGATTGACCGTCGCGATGGCCGTTTACCTCGTCGCGAACATGGTCCGCAGCATCCAGGACGAGAAGCGCAAGGGCC
>JALZCA010000049.1 GCA_030863285.1 Actinomycetota bacterium
GTATTCCGCCAGGAGCACGCCGGCGGCGGCACCGACCGGAAGGCCGACGAGCGGGATGACGAAGAATCCGATGACTCCGAGGGCGCCGCCGGCCAGAAGGGTTGACCGCGGTGCACCTCCGGCGGAAGCGCGGCGCTGCGGCACGACGATCTTCGCCGTCATGCCGGCAATCAAGAAGGCGGTGACGACGATCATCGCGACTATGCCGGGGGTCCCAAAACCCTCGACGAGCCCGTAAGCGAGAGCGGCCCCCCAGATGAGCGGCAGCCCGGGGACGAACGGCACGATGATCCCCGCGAGCCCCACCGCCATCACCACGCCAACGAGAAGCTCGGTCATCATCGGAACCTATCCGCGCCTCGGACGGCACCCTCGGCTACTTCTTCCTGGCGCGCTACAACCTCCAGGCCGCCGAACGAGAACTGACGGCCTCGTCGAGGGGCGAACTACCCGAATAGTTGCGGCGTCAGTGAGCGTCGTGGATGAGCGATCGCAGTTTCGCCTGCGTGGGCTCGTCGAGCGTCAGCTCCGGGTGCTTGTCGGCGGCGTGTGCCGCGGCTTGCTGCATGACTTCGCCGTCGGTCTCGGCTTTGATGACGCCATCACAATCCAAACCTGCATCGGCACAGTGCAGCTCGCGCATGTTTCCCTCCGGTGAGTGGTGATTGACGCGGGTGAGCTTAGCTAGTGGGCGCCTTCGCCGCTCAACACTGCCCGAACGGTCCGCCACAGGATCCACAGGTCGAGAGCGAGCGACCAGTTCTGGATGTAGAAGAGGTCGTGACGGACGTAGTCGCTGAAGCTGGTCTCCGTCCGGCCGCTGACCTGCCACAGTCCGGTCATGCCGGGCTTGGCCCGCAGGCGGTTCTTCACCCAGTCGTCGTACTGCTGCACTTCGCTCGGGAGGGCGGGACGAGGGCCCACGAGGCTCATCTCGCCTTTGAGCACGTTCCATAGCTGTGCCAGCTCGTCGAGCGAGTACTTGCGCAACTTCGCGCCCCAGCGGGTTACCCGTGGGTCCTGCTTGAGCTTGAACAACAAGCCCGGCCCCTCAGACAGAGGCTCGAGCTCGGCGCGCCTCTGCTCCGCGTCGGCCACCATCGTTCGGAACTTCCACAGCGTGAACTCCTTGCCGTCACGCCCGACACGCGTCTGCTTGAAGATGACCGGCCCGGGTGAATCGAGCTTGATGCGGATCGCGATGAGCAGGAGCAGCGGCGACAACACGATCGCCCCCACGGTGGCTCCGACGATGTCCATCACCCGCTTGATCGTTCGCTGCGTTCGGTCCATCCCCGGGCGACGCACGTAGAGCAACGGAACGCCGGCGACCGATTGGACCACCATGCGCGATGCAAGGAGATCGACGGTCCCCGATGTGATCTGCAGGTCGATGTCGACGTCGCGCAGCTTCCAGAGAAGGTGGTTGAGGCGCGCGGTGTCGAAAGCCGAGGCCGCGACGAGCACGAGAGTGGCGCGATGCTCCAGTACGAGGTCCACGAGATCGTCCGTTCCGCCTATGACCCGTTGTCCGTCGGCTATCTCCTGGCCTCGTGGGCTGTCGTCGTCGACGAAGCCGAGGATGTGGTAGCCGAGCCAGCCTTCGCGCTCGAGTGTCTTGGCGACCGCCCGTGCCTCCGCGTTCGTCCCGAGGACGATCGTTCTCGTCGGGTCACCCCCGCGCCGGCGCCGGAAGTGAAGCATCTTGCGAACCGCCACCCGCTCGCCGCCGACGAGGACGAGACTGCAGAGGAGCGCGAGCAGGACCCACGCGCGGGCAAGCCTCAGGTTGAAGATCGAGTCCGCGATGAAGAGCAGTGCCGCCGCCGCGAACACGCCGTGGAAGACCTGCTTGAACTCGTTGACGGGGCTGAGGACCTGACGTGGCTCGTAGAGGCCGTAGAGCCAGAAGAGCAGGATGTTTACCGGCGTCGCCAGCAGTGTGATGACCGTGTAGTCGACGCTCTGCGCCGGAGAGGTGTCGAAGACCTCGAAACGGATGATCGAGGTGAGGAAGTACGCGGCCGAGACGGCCATGCCGTCGGCGAGCATGCGCACCGCGATCCGCCGGGCACTCTGACGCTTGAGCGGTTGGCGCGCGGGCGCGGTAGGTCGTTCGAGGACGGGTGCGGGTTGGGCCATACCGCACCAAATACTACGGCTGCGGCTTGCGAGGGACTAGGTGTCGGGCCATATCCGTCTTACGAGCGAGCTCGCCTTGGGCTCGTCGAGGTCTGCGTCTTCAAGGATGGTGAAGCGCCCCGGTCGGGTATCGGGGGCGACCAGCAACAGGCGGACGACGTCGTCCGCGTCGAGACCGAGGTCCGCGGGGTGCTGGGGAAGGCCGAGTCGTTCGAGCTGCCTTCGAAACGCGGCCGTGTCCTCGCCGTACAGCGCGACGGAGACGATGCACCCAAAAGCGACCTGGGCCCCGTGCAGGGCCCGGCCCCCGTACGTCTCGTCGATTGCGTGCGAGATCTCGTGTTCCGCCCCCGACGCCGGTCGCGAGGTCCCGACGTAGGTCATAGCGTTCCCTGAGAGAACCAGCGCGTCTGCCAGCTCGCGCAAGAAGAGCGGGTCCTGCGCGGCACGATGGGGGTCCTCGTCGAGATGGCGCTTGATGAGCTGGAAGGACTCGACCGAAAGATCCCACGCCCGCTGATCCACGACGTCGAGACCGCGTTCTGCAGCAAGGGCCCAATCACGAAGCGCAAACGGATTGGCCATCAGGTCGCCGAGCCCCGCGCGGACCGAGTCGACCGGCGCGTCCACGAGCGTCGGGATCGACACGAAAACCAGGCGCGGCGGGATTGCGCCGACGCTCTCGGCCTTGCCCTCTTCGTTGGGGACGACGGCGACCGGAGAGCAGATGCCGTCGTGTGACAGCTGGGTCGGAACCGCAACGACGGTGACGCCCGCTCGGACCGCCGCGAGCTTCCCGACGTCGATGCAGCGACCTCCGCCCACGGCGATCACCGCATCGGCCCCGGCCCGCCGCGCGCGATGACCCATTTCGGCCGCCCACCGCTGATTCGCGTTCGCCGCGGGCACCTCGGGTTCGTTGATGCCGTTGATGCGCGCCGCGAGCCTTCGTCCGAAGCGCGACGAGATCACAAGCGGTGACTCGATGCCAATCTCGCGCAGACGCCGCGCTAGTTGTTCGGCGGCATCGTCCTCACGTGCAGAGTCGTCGAAGAAATGGACCTGCAGCGAGTCGCTCACGGCTGCGGATCTGCCGCCGGCTCGCGCCTCCATTCGTCTGCGTAGCGCTCGATCACCGCGTTCGCGTCGGCGACATTTGCGGGCTCGTCGACTTCGGCGTACTCACCCTCGTTCAGGTACGCGGCCCGTGCGTCGACGCGGTCGAGCATGCGAGCGTAGACATCCTCGTAGTAGATGCTCGTCTCCGACCGCCATTCGACGTCGGTCGCGACCTCTTGATAGATGCGGCGGGCCTCGCGGCGCAGTAACGACACACCGCAGAACTCCGCGTGGCTGCGGCCGCGAGGAAGGTGCTTGCCGATCCCGCGCACCGCGTCGCCTTCGAGGTGGACCCGCATGTCCTCCTCGTCGAGGCGCAGTCGACGCTCTACCGCCAGCACGAGGTCGCCCTCTGTTTCCATGACGCGCCGGAAGACGTCCGGGTGCACGACGACGTCGCAGTTGACGACGAGCAGGTCATCGGCGGGCGCCTGGTCGACGGCGACGCGCAGCGAGTGGAAGTTGCCCCACGACCCATAGCGCGCGTTGAAAACATAAGAGACGGCTTCTCCGCCCCATCGCTCGTTTACGAAATGCTCGACCTCGGATGCGTTCCACCCCGTCACGATCATCAACTTCTTGATGCCGGCGTTCTGTAGCCCACCCAAGATGTAGTGCATGAGGGGTTCGTTGTTCTCGACGGGGATCAGCGACTTGTGCTCGACGCCTCCCATGCGCACGCCGCGTCCGGCCGCGAGCACGGCTCCCGTTATTCCCATGTCACCTTCAAGACCATGTCACTCCTCAACGGCTTGGACCACACAAGCATGTCGTCCTCCCGTTCCCATCCGGGCGCGACGATCGCATCGGCATCGTCCGGTAAGGACAGTCGTATCTCGAGCGTCTCCGGGCGCACGCGCGGCTGGTGTTGCACCGTGAGGGTGTAGCTCGATCGCCCGTCCTGCTCACGCACGACGTCGGGCACGCGGTAGTCGAAGCCTACCGACGCCTCTTCGCCGGGCGGGATCTCCAGCGTCGCCGACCATACTTTCTTTCCGCTTTCCTCGTGGGTGGGCGGGTTGCCGTTCGTCCAGTCGGCGGGAACGGGGGTGTCGAGGCGCGTCCCTTCCACGCTCGCGTCCAAGCGACGCGCGTTGCCGGGGACGTAGAGGTTCATCATCGGCTCGTGCATCGGAGTCGGCGGGCTGCCGTCGGGGGCCGGAAGACCCGAGTCGCCGACGGCCCAACTGGGTTGGGGGAAGAAGGTCCCGTTGTGGATCGTCGTCTCGGTCGAGACGAGCGCGTCCGAACCTTCGATCTGCACGTCCATCGAGGTCTCGTGCTCGGTGTAGTAGTCGAACTTGTTTCCGCCGACGTTCTGCTCGACCCAGTAGAGGTAATCGCCACCCTTTGCGGGCTCGATCGCTCCGTCCCAGTTCATCCTTTCGATGAAGGCTTGTTCCTGGGGATCTTTCATCCAGATCATCATGTGCTTCGTGGCGAGTGACTTGCTCATGCCCGATACGAGCTCGGTGGGATGCGCGGGGTTGAAGAGCTTGTCTATGAACTGATCGACCACTCCCCGCAGGGC
>JALZCA010000077.1 GCA_030863285.1 Actinomycetota bacterium
GGAGAGCGCGGCCAGACGATCACCGCTCTCGGGGGCCGCACCGTGCCGTCACTGAAGGCGATCGCGAACTCGGGTGCGTTCCTCGATCCCGCGCAGCCGCCGCGGAACTCTCAGGTCTTCCTCGACACGATCCCGCACATCCGTCGGACTCCGGTCATTCCGACGTGGCCGGAGATCGAGGACGTTGCCGAGGAGATCCTCACGCGCGCGTTCTACGAGCCGAACTACACGGTCGACAAGGCGATCGAAGAGCTCGAGTCGCAGACGTCGGATCTGTTCGCCGAAGCTCAGCAGGAGTGAGCGCCGGCGTCTCGGGATTGCGTAAGACCTATCCCGGGTCTCGGAGGCAGGCGGACCTCGTCGCGCTCGACGGAGTCGATCTGACCGCACCTGCCGGTGAACTGCTGGTGATCGTCGGCCCTTCCGGCTCCGGAAAGACGACGCTGCTTCGATGCATAGCCGGACTCGAGCAGCCCGACGAAGGCGTGATTGAGGTGGCCGGAGTCGATGTGTCTCGAATCCCGTCCGGTAAACGCGACGTCGCCATGGTCTTCCAGGACTTTGCCCTCTATCCGCATCTGACCGCCCGAGCAAACATCGCATTCGGTCTGCGAGCCGAGCGCATGTCGTCGGACGAGATCGATCGGCGCGTCAATGACGCTGCGGACCTCCTCGGACTCGACCGGGCGCTCGATCGTCGACCAAACGAGTTGTCCGGCGGAGAACGCCAGCGCGCAGCTCTGGCGCGCGCGATCGTGCGCGAGCCGGCGTTGTTCCTGCTCGACGAACCGCTATCGAATCTCGACGCCGAGTTGCGAACGACGACCCGCGCCGAGATCCGCTCCCTTCAGAAGCGACTGGGTACCACCGCCATCTACGTGACGCACGATCAGGTCGAGGCGATGACGATGGGCGACCGGGTCGCGGTCCTTCGCGACGGCCGAGTCGAGCAGGTCGCCTCACCGACCGAGCTCTACGACCGGCCTGCAACCGCCTTCGTCGCACGGTTCCTCGGAAGCCCTCCAATGAACGTGTTCTCGTCGTCGCTGCTCATCTCCAATCCAGCAACTCCGAGCGTGGGGGTGAGGCCGGAGCACTTGCGCATCGTGGCCCCCGACGACGGAGCGCTCACCGGTGGCGTCGCGACCACCGAGCTGCTGGGCGACGTCGCGATCGTGCACGTCGACATCGGCGGAGAGCGCCTTGCGGCCAAGGTGTTGCGCGAGGGGGCCCCTCAGCCGGGCACTCGGGTCGGCCTTGCGATCGACGCGGTCCACGTCCACGAATTCGATGGCGATGGGCGGGCGATATGAGAAGGGGTACAGCGCTCGGCTGGCCCTATCTGCTGGGGCTTTTGATCCTCGTTGCTCTTCCTCTGGCCGGTGCAGTCGCTCTCGCGTTCACGGAGTTCTCTGGCATTGGCGTCCCCGAGTTCATCGGCGTCGACAACTTCACCCGCTTGTGGGAGGACTCGGCTTTTTGGCGCTCCCTCGGGAACTCGCTCGTATTCGTGTTGATCTCCGTCCCTTTGCGCCTCGCGGCCGCGGTCGCCTTCGCTCTTCTGTTGCATCGACGGTCTGCGGTCGCCTCCGGCGGACGGATCGCCGCCTATCTCCCGACGGTCATCCCGGACGTCGCCTACGCGCTTTTGTGGTTGTGGTTGTTGAATCCGCTCTACGGGCCCCTCGCGCTCGCGGTCGGATCCCTCGGGATCGACGACGTGCTCACGGACCCCTGGGGCGCTCGAGTTGCGGTCGCGCTCATGGGCGCGTTTCAGATCGGGGAGGCCTTCATCGTGGCTCTGGCCGCGCGGCGGACGATCCCGACGAACCTGTACGAAGCCGCCGCCGTCGATGGAGCTTCGCCGTGGTTCACGTTCCGCAACGTCACGCTTCCGTTGATGGCCCCCATTCTCGGACTGCTCGCGTTGCGCGATGTCATTTTGTCGTTCCAGATCAACTTCGTGCCCGCCCTAATCGTCACTGAGGGCGGCCCCCGGTACGCGACGACCTACCTGCCGCTGTATGCCTACCAGCAGGGTTTTCGTTACTTCCGCTTAGGTTATGCGTCCGCCATGACTCTGACGATGTTCGTTCTGACGGCCGTCATCGTTTACGCGCAGTACCGCCTAATTCGCAAGTGGCGCGCGCTATGAGCGAGAGCACGTCGATCTTCACCTCACGCCAGCGCCGCACGATCGCCCATTTGAGCGACATCCTCTTGCCGGAGGGGCATGGTCTTCCGGGAGGCAGCGCGACGCAGGTCGGAAACCTGCTCGAGCGGCAGATCGCGCGCTGGGACCGCGTCCCGCGCAGCGTGATCGTCGCGTTGGTCCGGTTGTGGGACCTCTCTCCGCTCCTTGCATACCGCAAGAGGTTTTCCTCGCTCGACGCGGATGGCCGAGAACGGTGGACGAGGCGCGCTTACAGATCGCGCATAGGCGCGTGGCGACAGGTGATCGTGGCCCTGAAGCAGCTGTTGTATCTCGCGTGGGCTTCCGCGCCCGAGGTAGAGGACGCGCTCGGCTTCGATTACCGGTGCGCGAAGGACGACGAGCCGCACGGCGCCGGACGCGCGGTGATCGAACCGCGCTCTTTATGGAAGCCTCCGCAACAACCGTTCGATTACAGCAGACGCGGCCCGGCGATCGAGTCGGGCGCAATCCCTCGCGCGTTAACCAGTAGGACGACCTTCGTACCTGCCGCAGAGGGGGCGACGAAGCTCGAGACGATGTCGTGGCCGGACGTGGGCGACGGAATGCGCGCTCGCGCCGAGGTGGTCGTCATCGGATCGGGAGCGGGAGGCGCGGTAGTCGCTGCAACTCTTGCCGAAGCGGGCGTGGATGTCGTCGTCCTCGAGGAGGGCCCCGAAGTCGATTCACAGCGGGATTTCTCCGGCCCCCTTTTCCGGCGCTTCGAGCACATGTGCCGCGACCGCGCGACGACGATGGTGCTGGGGCGCCCGCCGATCCCGCTTCCGCTCGGTCGGGTCGTCGGCGGAACTACCGTCGTGAACTCGGGAACTTGCTTTCGCGCTCCGGACCGCGTTCTCGACCGTTGGAGCAATGAATACGGCGTTGGGAACGCCCGCCCGGACGAACTGGAGCCGCACTACAAGGAGATCGAGGACTTCCTCAACGTCCGTCCGGTTCCGTGGGAGCTACTCGGCGCGAACGGGATGGCCGCGCACAAGGGGGCGGTTGCCCTCGGCTACTCGGGCGGGCCTCTCTTGCGCAACATCTCCGATTGCCACGGCTGTGGGCAATGCGCATTCGGGTGTCCGACCGACGCCAAGCAGGCGATGCACGTGTCGTACCTGCCGCGGGCGGCGCGTGCCGGGGCGCGCATCATGTCGGGCTGTCGCGTTGATCGGATCGTCGTGGACGACGGCCGCGCCACCGGCGTCGAGGCGACCGTTCTCGGCCCCGACGACCGGACGATGGGAACGCTGCGGATCGACGCCGCGCATGTTGTTTCGAGCGCGGGCGCGATCCATACGCCTGCCCTGCTCCAGGCAAGCGGAATCGTCGACGCCGGCCGTCAGACCGGGAGGAACCTGAGGATCCACCCGGCAACGGGGGTGGCGGGGTCGTTCGACGAAGGGTGGGTCAGTTGGAAGGGAACCCTGCAGAGCTACTACATCGACGAGTTCTTCGATTCCCACGAATTGATGTTTGAAGCCACGACGGCGGTTCCCGGTGTCGCCGCTCCTTCGGTGGCCGGCATAGGCGCAGAGGCAATGGCGGAGCTCGGCGGAATGAGCCGGATGTCGACCTTGGGGTTCTACGTCTCCGACACGTCCGCCGGTCGGGTTCGCCGCCTGCCGAGCGGGCGCGTGATCACGACGTACAAGTTGAACGCGCTCGACACGAGACGAATGGGTATCGGCTTGGCGAAGGCCTCCGAGGTCTTGCTCGCCGCGGGAGCCGAACGCGTCCACGTCGGCTTGCCCGGCCTCAAGGACGTTTCCTCGCGCGAGGACCTGGCGAAGCTAGAGCGAGGTATCAAACCGGAGCATCTGAGGTTGAGTGCCTTCCATCCGATGGGAACGGCGCGTATGGGGGCGGACCCTGCGAGAGCGGTGGTCGACTCGTACGGCGCGCATCACTCGCTCGAGCGATTGTGGGTCGCCGACGCGAGCGTCTTTCCGTCGTGCGTCGCGGTCAACCCCCAGATGACGATCATGGCGTTCGCGAAGCGAACCGCTGAACGGATCGCTACAGGACTCTGAGAGGAGAAGCATGGAGCTCAAAGGAGCAGTTGCCATAGTCACCGGAGCCTCGCGCGGGCTCGGAGTGCACATCGCCGAGGACCTCGCGCGCAAGGGGGCCGACCTCGCTCTCGCGGCGCGCTCTTCAGATGATCTCGAAGAGACCAGAGCGCGCGTGGAAGAGCTCGGGGTCAAAGCGATAGCCGTGCCCACCGACGTCACCAAGAGGCGCGACCTGATGAACCTCGTCAAGCGGACCACGAACGACCTCGGCCCCCCCGACGTGCTGATCAACAACGCGGGGATCGAGCACCTCTCACGCTTCCAGGAGGTCGCCCTCGACGAGATCGAGTCAGTGATCAAGACCAATGTCGTCGCGCTCGAGATCCTCACTCGTCTCGTAGTCCCTTCGATGATCGAGCGCATGCACGGCCACGTCGTGAACATCGCGTCACTAGCGGGGAAGACCGCCGCTCCCTTCAACACCATCTATTCGTCTTCGAAACACGCAGTGGTCGGGTTCTCGTGGTCTCTGCGCGAGGAGCTGAAGCCTCACGGAGTAGGCGTTTCGGTCGTATGCCCCACGTACGTGTCGGACGCCGGCATGTTCGCGAGCGCCCGGACCGGCGATCCGCCCAAGATCTCGAACAGCGTGACGCCGGCGCAGGTATCGGCCGCGACGGTCGAAGCAATCGAACGCGACCGCGCCGAGATAGTCGTCGCACCGGGGCTGTCGAAATTCGTCGACGTCTTCCACGCCATCGCTCCCGAAGTCACGACGAAGGTCGCGCGCCGCACGGGTGCGTACGACTTCCTCGCGAAGCACGCGGAGAAAGCGGCCGCGAAGGCAGCGCGTGCGGGCGGCAAGAACGGCTCCAAGACCTAGGGATCGGCACAAGCGCACATACTCGGGAGTGCCGGGATGTCGCCTGTATCATCGCCCCCGTACGCAACCTGAGCACAAGAGGAGGACGGCATGACGTACGTCATCGCTGAGCCCTGCATCGGCGTGAAGGACCGGGCGTGCGTTGACGAGTGCCCGGTTGACTGCATTTACGAAGGCGAGGAACAGCTTTTCATCCACCCCGAGGAGTGCGTCGATTGCGACGCCTGCCTCCCGGCGTGTCCGGTCGACGCGATCTTTCCCGCCGACTCCGTCCCACCCGAGTGGGCCGAGTACACGGCGCTCAACGCGCGCTGGTTCGAGGAGAACCCAGAGGCCTCCGGCGGCGCCATGGAGAGCCCGTACGCACCGGCCGAGGAGCGTGGCGGAGAGGAGTAGCGCGCCCCGGCGCAGCGAATCGGTCGCGTTCGAGCGACCGACCTCCGCAATGGACTGGAAGAAGGCTCTCGGCCGCAAGGTCTCTTTGCGCTATCGCCTTCACGACGACCCCGAGCATCGTTTCTCGGAAGCGATCGGCTTCGTCCAGTCCGTGGGCGAGAACGACGGCCGGACAACGGTCTCGATCGTGAACAAACGCGGCGAAACGACCGTCGTCGCGCTCGCGGATATCGAGGCCGCAAAGGTCTTTTCTGCGTGACGTTTCCAACCGTACGAGCAGGTGTTTTGGGGTCGGGAGACGTTGCACCCCCTGCTATCCTCGAACGACAGGTTTGTAACCAGTTCGAGCACCCAACGCGCGCTAGACAGGAGTTGCGATGGCCGCCCAGGCTGCTCCCGCTCGCCAGCGAGAGCACGAGAGGAAAGAGGTCGATCGGGTAGTCATCAGGTTCGCGGGCGACTCCGGTGACGGGATGCAGCTCACCGGCGAGCGCTTTACCAGCGCCACGGCCTTCTTCGGCAACGACCTCGCGACGCTCCCGGACTATCCCGCAGAGATCCGAGCGCCGGCCGGCACGATCCCCGGGGTATCCGCTTTCCAGATCCACTTCTCGGACCACGACATCCTGACCCCCGGCGACCAACCGGGCGTCCTAGTGGCGATGAACCCCGCGGCCTTGAAGGCGAACATCCAAGACCTCATCCACGGTGGATTGCTGATCGTCAACAAAGACGCTTTCGACAAGCGCAACCTCGACAAGGCTGGTTACGAGGCGAACCCGCTCGAGGATGGATCGTTGGCGAAGTACCAGACCTACGAGGTCCCGATGACCTCGATCACGCAAGAGGCCGTCAAGGACATCGGGCTCAACAAGAAGGAGGCCGGGCGCTCCAAGAACATGTTCGCCCTCGGTCTGATCTCGTGGATGTTCGGGCGCTCTCTCGAGCCGACGATCGTGTGGCTCGAGCGGAAGTTCGCCAAGAAACCGCAGATTGCGCGCGCTAACGTCGCGGCGCTGAAGGCCGGCCACGCTTTCGGCGAGACCGCGGAGCTCACCGCCTACGAAGTCAAGCCGGCGACACTCGCGCCCGGTCGCTATCGCCGCATCACGGGTAACCAGGGGATCGCGTACGGCCTGGTCACCGCCAGCGTTCAGGCGAAGCTCCCCTTGTTCCTGGGCTCGTATCCGATCACGCCTGCCTCGGACATCCTCCACGAGCTCTCGCGCTACAAGAACTTTGGGGTGCGCACCATGCAGGCCGAAGACGAGATCGGCGCTGCGGGCATGGCCCTGGGGGCCGCGTTCGCGGGGCACCTCGGTGTGACCACGACGTCCGGACCGGGACTCGACCTCAAGTCTGAGACGATCGGGCTAGCGATATCACTCGAGCTCCCGATGATCATCGTCGACATCCAGCGCGGGGGGCCGTCGACCGGGCTGCCGACCAAGACCGAGCAGTCGGATCTGCTTCACGCTATGTACGGGCGCCACGGTGAAGCCCCACTGCCGATCGTCGCTCCTTACTCTCCGGCGTCGTGTTTCTGGGCGGCAATCGAGTCGGCGCGCATCGCAATCAAGTACATGACGCCGGTGATCCTGTTGTCGGACGGGTATCTCGCGAACGGCGCCGAGCCGTGGCGCATACCCGCCCTCGAGAAGCTTCCGACGATCGACGCGACCTTCCTTACCCAGCCCAACGTCGGCGATCAGTTCTGGCCTTACTTGCGCGATGACGAGACCCTCGCGCGCCCATGGGCCATCC